>DASQHY010000041.1:0-15471 GCA_035631855.1 Candidatus Acidiferrales bacterium | reverse complement strand
ACTAGCATGGCGGTATAACAATCGCGCCACCAAGGACGTAAATGTCACCGATGGCGACAGATTCCGCACCGCGCTATCTCAGATTGTCGGGAAGCGCCTGACGTTCAAAGAGGTAACAGGGAAGGTGGGGCAAAGAGCGGCCTAAGACTTTGCGCTTGCCACGCGGGAAGCGGAGCGCCGCTTAGGTCTCCGCTTCTTCTTTTCCAATTGCCTTACTTCTGACAGCGGTACATTGACCAGCCGCTTCATGGTCTCTTTGAACTTGTCAAACTCAGTCTTGGGTCTAGAATCCATCTCAGCATGGAGTGTGGCCGAGGCGCGGAGAAAAGTCACTCGTGGGAAAGTCAGTGAAGTATATTATTGCCCTTCGATAATGTCAAGAATAGGCTTGACTTGGAGGGGTTTTCTGCTATATTAGCACTCGCCTACGAGGAGTGCTAACTTCAGAGTAGGGCTTCAGAAACACAATTCCAGACTCTCGCAACGGAGGGCAAGTCACGATGGCTGTCAATATCACTCCCTTACATGACCGCGTGCTGATCAAGCGGATTGAGGAGAAGGAAAGCGTCAAGGGGGGCATCATCATCCCCGACACGGCGAAAGAGAAACCTCAAGAGGGTGAAGTTATTGCGGCAGGCTCGGGCAAACGCGAAAAGGGCGAGTTGATTCCCCTGGACGTGAAGGCCGGCGACCGCATTCTATTCGGCAAATACAGCGGGACCGAGATCAAGATCGACGACCAAGAGTACTTGATCCTGCGCGAAGACGAAATCCTGGCCAAGCTGAGCGGTGCGGCCAAGGCTGCGTCCGGCAAGAAGTAAACTTCCCCGGACCGCAGCAAGGGCCGGGCCGCAATTCCAAAATGAATTCCAATTGACCGAGGAGGAAGAAGTCGTATGGCAAAGCAAATTGTGACGGGTGAAAACTCCCGCCAAGCGATCCTGCGGGGCGTGAACATCCTGGCGGACGCCGTCAAGATCACGCTCGGCCCCAAGGGTCGCAATGCGGTAATCGAAAAGAAATTCGGCGCGCCGGTCATCACCAAAGACGGCGTGACCGTGGCGAAAGAGATCGAGCTGCGGGACTCGCTCGAAAACATGGGTGCGCAGATGGTCCGTGAGGTCGCCTCCAAGACTTCCGATGTGGCCGGCGACGGCACCACGACCGCAACCGTGTTGGCGCAAGCCATCTTCCGCGAGGGCGTCAAGACCGTTGCCGCGGGCGCAAGCCCGATGGCGCTCAAACGGGGCATTGAAAAGGCCGTGGAAGTCGCGTGCGCCGAGATCAAGAAACTTTCCCGTGACGTCAAGGGCGACATGATTGCCCAGGTCGGCACCATCTCCGCCAACAACGACAAGCAAATCGGCAACATCATCGCGGAAGCGATGAAGAAGGTAGGCAAGGACGGCGTCATCACCGTCGAGGAATCCCGCACCATGGAGACGGCGCTGGAAGTGGTCGAAGGGATGCAGTTCGACCGCGGCTACCTTTCGCCCTACTTTGTCACCGATCCGGAGAGGATGGAATGCGTCCTCGAAGACGTGCGCATTCTGATCCATGAGAAGAAGATCAGTTCCATGAAAGACCTGCTGCCCTTGCTCGAGCAGATCGCCAAGGGCGGCAAGCCGCTGCTCATCATCGCCGAGGAAGTCGAGGGCGAAGCACTCGCCACGCTGGTGGTCAATAAGCTCCGTGGGACGCTGCAGTGCGCAGCCGTGAAGGCCCCGGGCTTCGGCGACCGCCGCAAGGCCATGCTCGAAGACATCGCCACTCTCACCGGCGGCAAGGCCATCACCGAGGACCTCGGAATCAAGCTCGAGAACGTGAAACCGGAAGACCTCGGAAGAGCCAAGAAGGTCACCATCGACAAGGACAACACTACGATCGTGGAAGGCTCTGGCAAGGCCACCGAAATCGAGGGCCGCGTGAAGCAGATCCGCGCGCAGATCGAGGAAACCACCTCGGACTACGACAAGGAAAAGCTCCAGGAGCGGCTGGCGAAACTGGTGGGCGGCGTCGCCGTCATCAAGGTGGGCGCGGCAACCGAAACCGAGCTGAAGGAGAAGAAAGCTCGCGTGGAAGATGCCATGCACGCCACGCGCGCCGCGGTCGAGGAAGGCATCGTCCCGGGCGGCGGCACGGCGTTGCTGCGTTGCCTCCCGGCTCTCGACAAGCTCAAGCTCCACGATGATGAGGCCATTGGCGTCAACATCGTGAAGCGCGCCCTCGAGGAACCTATGCGCCAGATCACCCAGAATGCCGGGCACGAAGGCGCCGTGGTTGTCGGGCGCGTCCGCGATTCCAAGGACGACAATTTCGGCTTCGACGCCGAGACCGGGGAGTTCACCGACCTGGTAAAGGCAGGCGTGATTGATCCTGCCAAGGTCACCCGCCTGGCGCTGCAGAATGCCGCGTCGGTTGCGGGCTTGATGCTGACCACCGAGGCTCTGGTGGCCGACATCAAGGAAGACGAAAAGAAGGCAGCCGGCGCCGGCCCGCATGGCGGAGGCGGCGGCATGGGCGGCATGTACTAAACTCCCGGGCCGAAGCTCCGGCTCGGATTCACCTCAAGGGGCGCCCTTACTGGGCGCCCCAACTTTTTCACCCTCCCTCCGGTTTGAAGATAGGACCAAAGAAAATAGAGCGCCGGCGGCGCAGCATTTCGTCCACGGCCTCCTGCATTTTCGTTCGCACTTCCAGGCTGATGGCCTTCACAACGGAAGCATCCAGGGCAGTTTCGGGCGGATATTGTTCTTCCGTGTGAATGGGCGGCAGGAACCGTGTATGCCACTTGGAGGGCAGCGGCAGGGGCAAAAAAGGAAACGTGGAGATGGGAAGACACGGCCAACCCGAATAGCGCGTCCACCAGCGGGGCTTGACCTGCCAAAGCACCGGAAGTATCTCGGCGCTGCCTACGGTAACGAACGGAACGATGGGGGCGCGGTGGCGCAGCGCCATTTTCACAAAATCGTCGCGCCCAAAACTCTGGAGCCGGTAGGCCTTACGATAGGGAAGGAATGCGGCGTGAACGCCCTCGGGGAAAACCCCGAGAAGTTCGCCGCCTTCGAGCACCCGGTCGGCGCTTTCCCGGCAGGCCACCACACCGCCGAGCTTCCTGACGAAGTTGCAGATGAACGGAAATTTCAGCAGGCCGGGATGAGTCAGAAAGCGCGGAATTCTTCCCGTGTTCTGAACCAACTGGTGCAGTGCCATGACGCCGTCCCAGGGCATGAAACCGCGGTGCATACCCACCAGAACTCCCGGCCCTTGGCGCGGAATGTGCTCCAGCCCACGCGTCTCGATGCGCCAATAGAAGTCACATAGAAACTTGAATAGCGTGTTGGAGAAGAATCGGATGTAGTCCGCGTCCATCCCGAATTCATCAAAGGTGAGTTCCGCCGAAGAGGTGGGCTCGCGTAAGTTGCGGCATTCCATGAGCGCCGCAGCGCTCGACTTATGCGGGGCAAATCCAAGCTCCATCCTGATTTTTGTGTTGGAGATGGTCCACGGATAACGCAGATACTCCAACGCTGCCGAGTCCACAGTGACTCGCTGCAAAGTCCGCGGCAATGGGACACGATGGCTTCGAGCAATAAGGGCGGCAGCACTCAGAGGAATCACGCCATCCGGAGCGACATTGAATGCTCCCGGCCGGCCTCGCTCGACCGCACAAAGCACTGCTTCCGCCAGGTCGCCAAGACTCAGAAGCTGAAGAACAGGATCGTGTCCCGGCAAGGTCACGATGAGCTGCCGCATCAGCCGTCGGCTGAGAAAAACGGGCGAAGGAAGGACCGTGGCGGGACGAAGAATCACGAGCGGCACGTTCGCCTTCAAATGTCGAGCGGCCGCCGCCTCGAGCGATTTCCATCGCCTGCAGATTCGATCCGTGCCAAAACTCCGGCCGGAATAATCTTCCGTCACCAAGCTCTTCCGCGCGGGTCCGGTTCCGTAGATGATCGCGCTGGAGAGCAGGATGAATTTGGAGGGCCGGACTCCGGCAGATTGCTGAAAGACCCGCTCGGCTTCGGACAAATCCGGCATCACTCCTTCTTTGTCCGTCAGCGAGGGAGTGTAGACGCAGGATAGCTCCGAATCCTGTTCGGCCGCCTCACGGCAAAAACCTACGGGCTCGGCGAGGTTGTATTCGAGGGTTGGTCTGGCCCGGCGGAGGCTTTCCAGCAAGGCGCGCGCCCAAATGTTACCAGCTTGGGCGATCAGCGCTATCCTGGCCATATCAGGACTACAGGGACTGCGGACAGGGTTGCACGACTGTCCTTCTGCAGCGGGCGTTCTGAGTTACTGTGTGGACGATGGAACCGAAGCGCTGGCGGGTTCCGCCGGGGAAAAGAAATCACGGACTGCCAGCCAGAGATCTTCGCCCTTTTCATAGAGCCATGCCTGAGTTTTCGAGACGCCAAGCTGGCGGAAGAGTTCATCGCGGTGATCGGTGTTCCACACCTCAACAATCTTGCCGTTGGCAAGCCGGAAGGTACTTCTCCCGTGAATCAGGACGTGTTTCCCAGTTGGGGAGATTCCATTGCCCTTGCCCGTGTGGGTCCCTTTAGCAGTCCAGTCCACAGTTACCTTGTCGCCCTCGGCAACCATATGGTCAACGGTCATCAAAAGATCGGGAGCCGCATTCCGCCATCCTTTGCCCTCGGAGACGGCGTCTTCCAAGCGCACGTGGCGGTTGCCGAAATGGACGGGACACCCTTTTTCGTAGATCTGGTCAATGAATTCGTAGCGCCCGTGGGTAAAGAGGTCCTCAAACACACGCCGCACGACCACCTTGTTTTGCTCCGGAGAGGCAGCCTGCCGCTGACTGGGCGCAACCTTGTCTGGCTGTCGCGTCGCCGGCTTCTTTTGCGCCGAAACGATGGCCACCCCGCTGCATACCAGCACAACAAGACACAGCGCGCTGAGCTTCCGCATGAGGTACCTCCCTTTCGCTTCGAATCCCCCCGGGACAATCCGCTCGAGATTCTACAACAAATGAAATGGAAAAAGAACACCGTACCGGCACCAGAAGTTTCTCCTTCTTGCCCCCTCTGGAACCTTCGGGTAAGATTCCGGAGCCTAATCTTCGCAACCAACCCTGGAGGACCCCTGGGGGATTATGACCACCCTTTTGAGGCGGATGCTGCCGCGCGAGGCCAGCTTTTTCAACATGTTTATCAAGCAGGCGGAGAATGTTCACACTGGCGCAAAGGCGCTGGTAGATATGCTGACCCACTACACGGGAGTGCCGGAGCAGGCTCAGAACATCAAGGCCATCGAGCATGCCGGCGACGAGATTACCCACGCCCTGATTACCAAGCTGAACCAGACCTTCGTCACCCCGTTTGATCGCGAGGATATCCACGTTCTCTCCACGAAAGTGGATGATGTTCTGGACTTGATTGATGCGGCTGCTGCCCGCATGGTGATTTATCGTGTGGACAGCGTGCGCCCCGGCACGGCAGACTTGGCGCGCATTCTTTACGAATCGACCAGTGAAGTGTCTGCCGCCGTGCGATTGCTCGAAAAACGCGACCACATCCTCGACCATTGCATCGAGATCAACCGCCTGGAAAACGAGAGCGACCGTCTCTGCCGCACGCTCATCGCGCAATTGTTTGACGAGGAGCGTGACCCGGTGCAGATCATCAAGTGGAAAGAGATCTTCGAAGTGATCGAAACGGCAGTGGACAAGTGCGAGGACGTAGCCAACGTCATCGAATCGGTCACACTGAAGAGCGGTTGACCCGGCGGTCCCCCGATCTGTTTGATTAGAATCAGAAACAGCCGCTTCCTCGGCCGAGGAGAACCATTGCGTGTCTGATTTCGGGCTTCTTGCCCTGATTGTCTTCACTACGCTTGCCTTCGAGTTCACCAATGGGTGGCATGATGCCGCAAGCTCCATCGCCACAGTCGTTTCTACTCGAGTGATGCGGCCTCTGTGGGCTGTGTCCTGGGCAGCTTTCTGGAATTTCATCGCCGCCCTCACGTTCGGGACAGCCGTCGCCAACACCATGGGAAAGGGTCTGGTCCATCTGGAACTGGTCAACCAGCATGTCCTGCTGGCAGGGCTATGCGGCGCCATCATCTGGAACTATGCCACCATCCGCTTGGGTCTTCCCGCAAGCTCTTCTCACGCCTTGATGGGAGGGTATGGCGGAGCGGCCGTCGCGGCCGCGGGTTTTCGAGCCATTATCGTTTCGGGGTGGATCAAGCCGGTCATTTTCATTTTCGTTGCTCCCGTCATCGGCCTGTTTTCGGGCTTGGTCTTCAGCGTCGTGACGATCTGGCTGGTGCGCCATCAGTCTCCGCACCGCGTAGACCGCTGGTTTCGCCGTTTACAACTCATTTCTGCAGCCACCTTTAGCTTCGGGCACGGAACCAGTGACGCTCAGAAGGGGATGGGAATCATTACTGCGGCTTTGGTAGCTGGCGGACTTCTCCCCACGTACACCGTGCCCATTTGGGTTATCATTTGTTGTCACCTCGCTATCGCCGGAGGGACGATGGCAGGTGGCTGGCGGGTTGTGAAAACCATGGGTCAACGCATAACCAAGCTGCAGCCATTTGGAGGATTTTCGGCGGAGTCCGCGGCGGCGCTGACCTTGATCGCCACGGCCCATGCGGGCATCCCCGTCAGCTCGACGCATGTCATTACAGGCGCGATCTCCGGCGTGGGCGCGTCGCGACGGCTGACGGCCGTTCGGTGGGGAGTAACCAGGCGTATCGTGTGGGCCTGGGTGCTGACGATCCCCGGAGCCGGGGGAATCGGCGCCGGCATCTATCACCTGATCCAACTCTGGAAGGGATGAATATGGCGGAGCACGGTGGTCCGTTTGCCACAGTCGAAGAAGCGGTCGAGGAAGTTCGCCAGGGCCGGATGATTGTCCTGGTGGACGATGAGGACCGCGAAAACGAAGGCGACCTCACCATGGCGGCCGAGAAGGTTACGCCGGAAGCCATCAATTTCATGGCGAAGTTCGGGCGGGGATTGATTTGCCTGGCCTTGACCGAACACCGCTGCGATGAGCTGCACCTGCCGTTGATGTCGCCCAACAACACTTCGGCGCATGGAACGGCATTCTGCGAAGCGATTGACGCCCGCTACGGCACCACCACCGGCATCAGCGCCGCCGACCGCGCCACCACGATTCTTGCCGCGATTGACCCGCAAACGCAGCCCAGCGATCTTGCCCGGCCCGGCCACGTATTTCCTCTTCGCGCGCGCACCGGCGGCGTGCTCGTTCGCGCAGGGCAGACCGAGGCTTCCGTGGACCTCGCGCGCATTGCCGGGATGACGCCCGCGGGAGTCATTTGCGAAATCATGAATGAAGACGGCACCATGGCGCGCGTGCCGCAACTCCTCGAGTTTTGCCGAACGCACAACCTGAGACTGCTGACCACCGCCGACTTGATCCGTTACCGCATGCAGCACGAGCGGTACGTCCGGCGCGTCGCGGAAGCGCCGCTCCAAACGCGCTACGGCGAATTCCGCATGATCGCCTTCTCCAGCGATATTGACCGCGAGCAGCACGTCGCGCTGGTCCGCGGGAACCTCGAGGGGGACCGTCCTCCTCTGGTCCGCGTGCACTCTCATTGCCTGACCGGAGATGTTTTTGGTTCGACTGCCTGCGATTGCCAGCAAATTGTGGCCCGCTCGCTGGAAGCCATTGTCAAGGAAGGGCGCGGAGTTTTCGTCTATCTGCACCACACCGGCCGGGGATTCGGCATTGCAGCATCCAGCACCACACCCGGCGAGCTCCCGCGGATTCTTTACCATGCTCGCGGCCAGCTTGACCGCGACCTCGCGCGTCAACGATTGGTTCAGCACGAAAGCGGCATCGGCGCGCAGGTCTTAATTGACCTCGGCCTCAAAGACATCCGCGTCCTCACCAACCATCCCCGCAAAGTGGTCGCGCTGGAGGGTTACGGCATCACCATCGCGGATCAGGTGCCTCTCTCCATCCCCCAAGGCAAGCCCACGCACCAGGTTCTATAAACTCAGGACCCCATTGAGGCTGGTTTTTGAGGCGGGTTCCCCTTTTTCGGAGCAGCGGGCAGGCGCACCGTGAGGTACGGTCGCATCATTCGATACTTCTTCTTCCCGATGCCGTGGATGGCGAGCAGGTCGTCCACGCGGCGAAAGGGCCCCGATGTTTCGCGCATGTGCACGATGGCCTCCGCTGTCTTTGGGCCGATTCCAGGAACCTGCTGAAGTTGCTCGGCAGTCGCTAAATTGATGTCCAGCGGCTGAGCGGGAGGGTGCTTCTTGGCAATGGCGGGGGCCGCAAGAAGGAGCGCGCAGCAGAGACAAAAACAAACTCCCAGAAGAGGGAGACGAAGAGAGATTCGCCGGCTTCGGCCGTTTTGCTCGCCCCGCCTGGAATGACGACCCATAGGTTGCTTTCGACAGACTATTCGAGAACGTTTCCTTGGGCGTCGTAGACTCGCATTTCACCGAAAAGAGCGGCCTGCGACTCGACCTGGGTTCGATCGCCAACAACGACGATTTGGGCGTTCGCGGAATTGAAGTATTTCCGCGCCGCGGCCAGAACATCCTCCGAAGTCAGCGCGCGAACCCGTTCGCGATAGTTCTCCAGATAATCCTCGGGAAGCTCGTGCAAATACACCGTGGAAAGCTGGCTGAGCAAGCCATCCTGAGTGCCGAGACCCAACGAGAAGACGCCGCTCAAATAATTCCGCGCGTCCGCCAATTCGTCTTCGGGAACCGGGAGCGCGCGCATGCGGTCGAGCTCGTAAAACATTTCGGCAAGCGTGGCGGCAACCACATCGTTCCGCACCGCCGCGTGAATCGTGAAGTAGCCGTGCTGCCGAAGGGCATGGACGGTGCTGCGCGGACTGTAGGTGTAACCCTTTTGCTCGCGGATGTTCATCACCAGTCGCGAATTGAATGCCCCCCCATAGATGCAGTTGGCCAAACCGAGGCGTATCCAGTCCGGATTCTTGCGCGTAATCGCGAGGCAGCCGGCGAGGATTTGCGCTTGCACGGCGCCCGGAATGTGCACCAGGTACACGCGGCGGCCGCACGGCGCAAGCGGAGCCGGCGGCCGCGTCGCAGGAACTCTGCCGGATGGCCAGCTTCCAAAAACTTTTTCCACCTGCTCCAGCATTTGTTCGGCGCGATAGTCGCCCACGAGAACCAGCAGCGCATTGCCCGGCCGGTAGTGTTCCCGATACACCCACAGCAACTCTTCACGGCGATACGCCTGGACTTGCGCTTCGGTGGGCGATACGAGCGCGTACGGATGGTCGCCGAAAAGCGTCTTTCGCAAGCGCTCCCCGGCGAGAAATTCCGGCGTAGTCCGCTCAATGCGCAGCGCCTCGATTGCCTGGCGGCGTTCCCGCTCAAATTCGGCCGGCGGAAAGGAGGCTTGCTGTGCAAGTTCGGAAACCAGTTCCAGCAGCGGCTCGGAGAATTCCACGAGCCCTTCAAACGAGATGGCGCTGGTATCGGCGCCCGCGCCCGTCGAAAGGTTGGCCCCCATCCTTCGCAGGTCTTCCTCGATTTGGCGGCTAACGCGCCGCGCCGTCCCCGTGCGAACAACCGCGGCGGTCATATCCGCAAGGCCCACGGCTTGGCCGGCCACGGCTGCGTTTCCGCTGCGAAGAAAAAGCTCGCCACTGAATTTCGGGATGGTGTGTGACTCAACGAGAACGACTTCGAGCCCGTTGGCGAGCCGGGTCCGTTTTCTGGGCGGCCAGATGACGGGCCGCTCGGGAGCCAGAGGCGGGACGGCGCTGCAGCTCGCGGACGAAAGCCCCGTGGCCATTACGCCGCTCCCTTTTGCATGGCTGCTACTGGCCTGCGCACGACGATCGCGCGGCGCGCCGGCCGCAAGTACTTCTGGGCCGCTGCTTGCACCTGTTCCGGCGTTACTTCGAGGAAGCCGTCCAGCACCGTATTCACAAGCTGCGGATCGTTGTCGAAGAGCGAGAAACACGCGAGAAAGTGCATCAATCCGTAGCGCGGGATGTAACTGCCGCGTCCGCCTTCGACCAGCGAGAAATAATCCGAGCGAAACTTCACTTTTGCTGCGTCCAGTTCCTGTGATGGAATCCCGTGGTCCTGGACCGAGCGAATCACCGCGTCAAACTCCCCGATCGTCTGCTCCGCGGTGTACTCGGGTTTGTACATGATTTTCGTGACCATCTGCGCCGGACCGTTATAGTCGAACAGGTCTCCGTTGGCATAGTTCAGCCCGCCTTCGGTGTCCACGGCAATCTGTTTTTCCAACACCAGGGTGCGGTAGATGCGTCCGACGCGCCCTCCGTGAAGCGTCTCATCGAGCATGGCCATCGCGTACCAGTCCGCCGTCCGCCGCTTTGGCGCGCGATAACCGATGGCCAGCCCCGGCAGCGTCCCGAATTTTTCTTCCACCACGCCGCGCCGCTCTTCGGTCTGCTCCGGTTCGCTCGTGTCCGCGAACTGAGGCGGCGCCCCGGCCGGGATGCCTTCGAAATACTTTCGGGCGAGTGCAAACCCCTCCCGGGGCTCGACATCGCCCAGAATCAGCAGCACGGCGTTGTTCGGCGAGTAGTACGTCCGGAAGAACGCCTGCACGTCAGCGAGATCGGCGGCATCGAGGTCGGCGAAATCCCCGTAGAAATTGTGCGCGTTGGGCCAGTTGCGGAAAGCCACCGGCGGAAGGTCCAGCCACGGGAAGCCGCCATAGGGCTGATTCAATACATTGACGCGGACTTCCTCCTTCACCACATCGCGCTGGTTGCACAGATTCTCATCGTCCACTTTCAGGGCGCGCATGCGGTCCGCTTCGAGCCACAAGATGCGTTCCAGCGCGTTGGAGGGAACGGCCTCGAAATAGTTCGTGACGTCATGGTGCGTCGAGCCGTTCAGGAATCCGCCCGAGGAGTTGACGAGTTTTATATGCATCATCTTCGGAGCGTTTTCCGAGCCCTGAAACATCATGTGTTCGAACAGGTGAGCGAATCCGCTGCGCCCGCGCGGCTCGAGGCGAAATCCGATTTGGTAATAGACGCCCACCGTCACCAGCGGGGCCGTGCGGTCAGGCGAGATCACCACGCGCAGCCCGTTTTGCAGCGTGGCGCTTTCTACGGAAATGTGCAGTCTCGGCAAAATCCCCCCTCCCTGTTGTTCCCCGAAATCATCTGCGGGCCAGCGCCCTCGCCAATCGAACGCGAGCTTTCTCGGGTTCGCTGGACAGCAGCGCCACGCCAAGCCGGCTCAGAGCAGCATACGCTCTTCGATATTCTGCGGGAAAGCGGCGCAACGCGGAACTATGTGCAGCGATTGTGGAATAATCTCCGCGGGAAAGCGGTCCGGTCCAAGCCTGCCGCGGGCCAAGCCGCTCGAAATTGTCCAGCATTTGCCGCATCAGAGGAAGAAGCGCACGCGTCGCGTGACGCCGCGTGAACCCCAGTGACATCAGAATGCGCGTCGCAGCTTCCACCAGCGCCAGCCCATGACCCGCCACCAACGCTCCGGCGGCGTGATAGGCGGGCTTGCTGGGCCCGTCAAGCCGAACTGGGATCCCCCCCAGGCTGCGGGCGATTCGCCGCGCCTGTCGCAATGCGCCGGGCGCTCCCTCGATGGCCATGAACGTCCCTTCCAGTTCGGGTACTTCCCGGCCGCTAAAAGTCTGCAACGGGTGAAGGGAGCCGGTCACCGCTCCGCCCCGTTCCAGCGGCGCCAGTGCCCGGCGGTCAAGCGCCCCGCTCGTATGCAACACAACCTTGCCACGGATTTCCCTGCCGCTGCTACGGGCCAATTCCTGGGCGACCTTCTGAACGGCCGCATCCGGCGTGGTGATAAGAATGACGTCAGCGGCTACGACCTGACGGGTGAGCCCTGCATGGGGTTGCCCCCCTCCGATGGCCCGCACCGCTGCCCGCGCTTTTGCCTCGGACCGGCTGACCACGGCGCCAATTCGCCACCCCAACTCACGCAACCGCCGGCCAAGCCCGCGGCCGACGCGTCCTGCTCCCACGATCGCAACGGTCGGCATCATTCGGTGTGCTAGCATATCGTGTTATTCATTATTTGGGAAAATCTGCCTTACACAATTGTTCGACTGCTCTTTTGGGAGCCATGCGGCCGTCTGGATGGTCCAGGCCATTCGCGCGATTCGCGGCTTGAGCGCTCTGCCGCCGCTCGCGGAGTGCTCGTCTACGCCGACGGTTCGGGTTGGGGAGCAAACATCGCGCTGAGGTCGCGCTGCTTGAGCGCCTTGATGCGGTCGCGGAGTTGCGCCGCGCGCTCGAATTCGAATTTCTTTGCGGCTTCGCGCATCTGCGCTTCCAGCCGGGCTACCGCGTTCGCCAGATCCGCTTCGCTGGAAATACCGGCCGTCACATCGTCGAGCGCAGTATCGTCGGCAGGAACGGTGATGTAGTCCGCCTCGACAATCCGCGCCAGGCCCATGTCCACGGACTTGATGATGGATTGCGGCGTGATGTGGTTCTCACGGTTAAACGCCAATTGCTTGGCGCGGCGCCGGTTGGTCTCTTCGATGGCGGTATTCATCGAACCGGTGTGCACGTCGGCGTACAGGATGGCCCGGCCCGAGAGATGCCGCGCGCACCGGCCCATGGTCTGGATGAGTGCGGTCGCGCTGCGCAGGTAGTCTTCCTTGTCGGCATCGAGAATGGCCACCAGCGAAACCTCCGGGAGATCCAGCCCTTCTCTCAACAGGTTGATGCCGATGAGCACGTCAAACTCGCCGCGGCGCAAATCGCGCAGAATCCGCACGCGCTCCAGCGTTTCCACTTCCGAATGCAGATAGCGGCAACGCACCCCGACCTCGGAAAAATACTCCGACAAATCCTCAGCCATTCGTTTGGTCAGCGTGGTCACCAGCACCCGTTCGTTTCGCCCCGCGCGCAAGCGGATCTCTTCGAGCAGGTCATCCACCTGCCCTTTCACCGGCCGGACTTCCACTTCCGGGTCCACGAGTCCTGTCGGCCGGATGACCTGCTCGACCACCACGCCGCCGGATTTCGTCAGCTCGTAGGGCCCCGGAGTAGCGGAAACGTAAATCGCCTGGTTCACGCGATGCTCGAACTCCTCGAACGTGAGCGGACGGTTGTCGAGCGCCGAGGGCAGCCGGAAACCGTAATTCACCAGGTTTTGTTTGCGCGACCGGTCGCCGTGATACATCCCGTGAAGTTGCGGAACGGTCTGGTGCGATTCGTCCACAAACAGGAGGAAATCCTGCGGCACATAGTCGAGCAGCGTTGGCGGGGCTTCCCCTGGCAAACGGCCGGAAAGGTGGCGCGAATAATTCTCGATGCCGTGGCAATAGCCGATGGTGCGCATCATCTCGATGTCGAAGAGCGTTCGCTGCGACACACGCTGCGCTTCCACAAACTTTCCCTGTTTCTCCAGCTCGCGCTTCCACCAATCCAGCTCTTCGAGAATTCCGGCGATGGCGCGCTCCTTTTGCTCCACGGGCATCACGTAATGCGTCTTCGGGTAAACGGGGACGCGCGCGAGATCCGCTCCGCCCGGCCTTACCTCTCCCGTCAGCGGATCGATTTGCCGGAGGGCGTCAATCTGGTTGCCCCACATCTCCACGCGGTAGGCGTTATCTTCGTAGGGCGGATAAATCTCGATCATGTCTCCGCGCACGCGAAACGTTCCCCGTCTTAAGTCTTCCGCGCGGTCGTATTGAATGTCCACCAGGCGGCGGAGCAGCGCCTCGCGCGCCGTGCTCTGTCCTTTTTCCAGCATCACCAGCATGCCGTAGTAGGCTTCCGGCGAGCCCAGCCCGTAAATGCACGAGACCGAAGCCACGATGACCACGTCGCGCCGTTCAAACAGGGAACGCGTCGCGCTCATGCGCAGTTTGTCGAGCTCGTCGTTGATGGTGGATTCTTTCTCGATGTACGTGTCGGACGAAGGCAGATAGGCTTCCGGCTGATAATAATCGTAGTAGCTGACGAAATACTCGGCGGCATTCTGAGGGAAAAAACTCTTGAACTCGTGGTAGAGCTGCGCGGCAAGTGTCTTATTGTGCGCCAGGACCAGGGCGGGGCGGTTCGCGGCCTCGATGACTTTGGCCATTGTAAACGTCTTCCCGGAGCCGGTCACGCCGAGCAGGACCTGATGTTTCTCGCCGGCCTCCAAGCCACTCACAAGCTGCCGGATCGCTTCGGGCTGGTCGCCCCGCGGGTCGTACGTGCTGTTGAGCTTGAAATCCATGCGGAAATGTGGCCGGCTGTGTCTATGACGAAAAACACGCGCACGCCAAACGCCCATTATAACGCACCACGAGGATTGCTATTGGGGCGGCATCACAGGGGCGTCGGCCAAGTCGGTGACCAGCGAAAGCTGCGACTGCGTTTCCACCCTTCCTCGATAGTGAAGACTGGAATCGCTGTTGACCAACGAAACCGTCACGTCCATCTCCTGACGGCTCGTCTGCGTCACGCTGACCACCAGGCCCGTGGCGAGCGAAATGTAGGTGAGACTCTCGCCCTTTCCGCTCATCGTGCCGCTGGTGCGCAGGTTCTTGGCGCGAAACTCCGGCGGTGTGCGGTCGGAGTGCTTGTCTGTTTCGTCGAGGGACAATGCGCCCAGAATGACGGCGCAGGATTCGGGATTGGGTATTTGCACCGCTTGGCCTTGCGCAGTCAGCTTCACTGCGTGGCACGGCTCGTCGCGCAAATAGGAAGACTCATCTTTCCAGACCAGCCCGGTCAGAGGGGTGGCTGCGGCTGCAGGCGGCTCTGAATGCCATTTCAAGCCCGGAAAGATGCCTTCTTCAGGGAGCGAAGCCGTGAATCCAATTTGCTTGAGCCACTCCCGTAGCGCCGTCTGTTGTTCGGGGAAAATATCTTCCAACCCGCGGATGTCGCTTACTTTGCCGTCGGCGCCAATCGTGAATTCGAGCGATTTTTTCTCCAGCCGTTGAATCTGGTCATGCAGTTGGTCGGCCTGCGCGTCGGGCACGTCCATTCGAATCGTCGATGCGAGCTTCTCATAGGTGGTGCGCATGTGCACCGCGGGCCGCCCATCCTGCGGTGTTTTTGGCGCTACAGAAATGACGTCCAAACGGACCAGGGCGCTGACGGAAATCTCCACGTCCTTGAGCGCTTGGGGATTCGCGATCAGGCCTACGGAGCTTCCGGACGTCTTGCTGCGAAAGTCCAGTTGGTAATAGAGCGTCTGGCCGGCCGCGAATTTGGGATAGAGCCGCAGCCGCTGCGGCTCACCCGCTTTCGTCCTGTGGGGAGCCTGGGCCACAACTGTTGCCGCGGCGGCACACATCGCCAGCAAAGGTAGAAGGCGCATCATGGCAGACTCGGAGTTTCCGTATGCATGGTGAGTTCGATGCGGCGTCAAGCTGCAGCGTCAGCCAGCGAGTCCGCTCACTTCGCTTTGAAATGACGGTCGAAGAAATCGGCGGCGGCGTGGTAGGCCGCCAGCCAACTCCGATGCATCAGGAAATCGTGGATCTCATCGGGAAAAATAAG
>DASQHY010000040.1:0-33388 GCA_035631855.1 Candidatus Acidiferrales bacterium | reverse complement strand
TGCTTGGAGTACCCGTTTATGGACAATCTCCAGCAGATGCCCCGTGGTCAGGGTCGATCCAGTGCCGGCTCCACGTGGAACAGCCGGGCTACTCTCGCCATGAGATCCAAACCTGGACACTGACGGGAGGCGCGCCGAGCATCCAGGGAACCATGCGCATTTATCCGGCCACTTGGACGGTTGATGGCCGGGGAGCGATGCAGAGGCTTCAAGGACCGCGGACAACCAACGCCCAATGGTCCGTCAAAGTCCCGCCCACAAACGCGCCGATCGCCATGTTCGTCCGCGCCTCAGACGGCAGATTCATCATCCGGCTGTGGCATTCGCAAACGATCTCGTACAACGCAGTACGCGGCAGTCGCCAGATAGCCGTGAAGGGTACGCCACCGCAATCGGGGTTAATCAGTTACGCAGCGCCCGAGTGGCAATTGCCGTGGATCGAGACAACCCCGGATGCCAATCTCAGCGGCACGCTGTCAGTTCCTGCGGAAGGTCTCGGCGGCGGCGACCTCACCCCGGTTGGAGCATCCCCCACGGCAGGGTGCACTTGGCAATTCTCCCGCCCGGCTTCGAGCAGCGCGGCGAGCACTAGGGCGGAGTTGAAGTCACAATCGAAACCAACCCCTCTCTATCCAGCTGGCAGTCAGCGAGCACCCATGCAGCTGCAAACAGATTCCACGGTTACGACTCCCGCCGCCGGACTGCAGACCAAAGGAGTAGATGCGAGACCTGCAGACGCAAGGACAGCCCGTAATCAAAACGCGGGAGCAACAAAGGCAACCGATGATCGAGACGCGGGAGGAGAGGCTAAAGGTGCAGGCGCAGGGGCAACCGGTGATGCGAGACCTGCAGACGCAAGGGCAGCCCGTAATCAAAACGCGGGAGCAGGTCTGTCATCACCAGCCGTCTCCGCAGCACCGGCCAGAGCAACCACTACACAGGCACCCGGGGGCACCGCGACCTCCCCGCAGACCTCTACCCTACGAAAAACGGGGCGTCCATCACTGCACAGCACAGGAGTAGGTTCGAGAGCTGCAGGCGCAGGGGCACCCGGTGATACACCCGGAGATGCAGGGGCAACAACCGGTGGTGATACCGGGGATGCAGCAGGGTTCACAACCGATGATCCAAACGCGGGAGCAGGGGCGGGAGCTGCAGGTGCAGGGGCAACCGGTGCCGTCTCTGCAGCACCGGTTAGAGCAACCACTACACAGGCACCCAGGGGCACCGCGACCTCCCCGCAGACCTCTACCCTACGAAAAACGGGGCGTCCGGCGTCCTTGTCGGCCTTGGCGTCCGGCGCCTTGGCAGTCGAGGCACAACACGACCGGGTCCAGCGCCTCTTGCCGCTGGTAACAAAGCAAAAAATCGAAGGACTCGTCCCCGCTTTTCGCGAGGAAGCGATGAAGCTTCCTCCCCAGACTGACTTCGAAAAACTCGCTGCCTCCGGCGTCCGCAAAAACTTCCCACGCCTCTCCGCGCAGCAAACCGACGTGCTCGTCTTCGTCCTGTTGAAACAAACCGCCGACAGCATGTCGGAGATGAGCGAAACGGAATCGCTCCGTCTGCAAATGGCCATGGACCGACGCTCCAAATTCATGGCGACCCTGTCCAACATCCTGAAGAAAATCACGGAGACCAGCGATTCTATCGTTCAAAACCTCAAGTAGTCCGCTCCAGGCCGCAGTAACTCTTTCAGCGACGGCCCCGGCCGGCCCGCCGGGGCAAAGGAGAGCACTCTATGGCAGCAATGCGCAGTGGAAATCCAGTGCTGGGTTCGACGACGTTTACCGGGCTTCCGCGAATCGGCGTACAGGCGATGACGCTACAGGGCACGGTGAACAAGACGGGTGTCCTGCTGATCTGCGTTTTTGCAACCTCGGTGTGGACATGGAATCACGTCCGTGCGGGGAGCGACGCCGGGCCTTTAATCGCCGTGGGCGCGATCGCGGGTTTCGTGATGGGGATGGTCACCGCATTCAAAAAGAATTGGTCGCCGGTCACTGCGCCGATTTATGCGCTGCTGGAGGGTCTGGTGATTGGCGGACTTTCCGCGATGCTGGAATCGCGCCTTCCGGGAATCGCGATACAGGCGACAGGTCTGACCTTCGCCACACTTTTTTCCCTTCTTCTTGCATACAGATCCGGGCTGATACGGCCTTCCGCGAACTTCAAATTGGGAGTGGTCGCCGCCACCGGTGGAATCGCGCTCCTGTATCTGAGCACGATGCTGCTTGGATTCTTTGGTCACACCATTCCCTTGATTTACGGCAGCGGCGTGATCGGAATCGGATTCAGCTTTATCGTTGTGGGCATCGCCGCGATGAATCTTGTCCTTGATTTCGACTTCATTGAATCAGGGGCCCGGCAGGGTGCGCCTAAATACATGGAGTGGTATGGGGCCTTCGGCCTGATCGTCACACTCATCTGGCTGTATTTCGAGATCCTTCGATTACTCTCGAAGCTCAGGGGCCGCCGATAGAAATCGGGAGGAGAGTATGAGAACCGCATGGATAAGATTCGCACTGGCGATGGCAATGATTTTGGCCGGGTTGGCAAGCTCAGCCTTTGGGCAGGAAAGACGTCCTATGGCGGATAAATTGGCTTATGAAGTTCCTTCAGGTTGGATCCAAAAGGACGCACCCAGTGGGCTTACGTCGCTGACGCCTCCCGGACTGCTGCCGGGAAGATTGTGCGGGGTTTCGATCTTCCTGCCCGACCCGTTCAGCGGAACCGCCGAGGCTTATCACAACGAGATCGTCAAACGCGCGACGTTGAACGCCCGGCTTTTGGAGCCGCCGCGGCACAACACGGCCGGCGAGTTTCTGGTCAGTGCGCTTCATCAAATCATGCCCGCCGGATTCCCGCTCTGGGTTACCGTATACACGGCGCGGTGGAGTGATCGCGGTCAGGCCATTCTGTTTACGGCGAACGCGGAAGACCTGATGCGAACGTATGCGCCCGTTGTGGACGCGATGATGCGCCGCATCGTCATGCCGCAAGCCGCTCCCGGAGGCCCCGACGTCCCGGCCATCGCGGCGAACGGCGCAACTGCATCGGCCGAACCGCAGCGTCTTCCGACCCTCACGATTGATCCGCCGCAGGACTTCGGTCATAGTCCTGGATCCGACGCGAATTTGCAGTGGTATGACTCGGTCATAGCCCGCGCGGATCTCAAGATCTATGCATTTCGTTCCTTCGCGGGCGACGCAACACGGACATTCCGCGAAACACTCTTCCGCGACTGGACAAGTTTAGATCCTGTAGACAACCTCGCCGGACCGCCGGTGTTCGACCGCGCATCGATGCCCGGTGCGGACACGGTACTGACCGCTCGATTCCTGGACGGTAACGGCCGCAGCCACCTGCGACTCGCCGTGGTGGCCAATGGGGGACGCGCCGTCGCCATCGTGCACTTGAAGGCAGAGTCGCCCGAGGTGTACGAGCTAGTACTGCCATCGCTGCGCAAGGTGCTGAATACCATGCGCGTCACCACCGGGCCAGCGCGCCTGTCCAGCGGTCCAGCCGGCGCAGACACCCGCGCCGTCGCGGGCCTCTATATGGTGCCGAGATTGAAATTCACGCCGTTTTCAGCCACCGGAACCATAGCCTCCACGTACTACTACCTGTTCTCTTCGGACGGGCGAGTCTATCGTGGATACGGGCTACCGAAGGCGCCCGACGGCGACATCAAGCGATTCGACTATGCGGCGGCAGCCCTGGAAGATCCCGAAAATGTGGGAACTTTCGAAGTGCGCGGCGGCCAGCTGGTGATCCAGATGGGATGGCAGTCTCCGTACACGATCACGGTGAAGGTTCCCGACAGCCAAGGGAAGATCACCATCGAAAATTCGACGTTCACGCGGCAGCTTCGATGATCCTGCCTTGAAACCAAGCAGAAAGAGAAGATGTTATGTCACAAACCACAAAATTTGTCTCGGAGGAGAGTCGACGGGCGTTTACGGGCGGTCGGGGCTTTCCCAAGCCTCATGTACGGCAATGACGGTGGCTAGGGCAATCGGGATTATCGGAATAAGCATGAAGCGGTTGCGTCCAGAGAAGTTTGTCTTGTGAAACGGCGGCTTTGTCCCCGCGCCTTGGGGCTGCTGCGGGTCCAGTGCTACGCTACATTCGCCCTAGTTTCGCGCTCCAGGATCGACCTTTGCGGGGGCCTCACCTACTCGATTACTTACCCTCTTTTTTATACCTGCAAAATAATACTTGACATGATTTAGGGATAGTAATAAAAGCTTTATTTTCCGGGCGAGAAAGAAGCGAACGCATGGCGACTAACCGAATGCGCGCAAACGGGGCCTTTGGTCCTCGTTGGTATAGTGTTGGCCGCGCTCCAGACTTCGTTGTGGGACTTATTGGATTGTTGCTTCTAGGCGTCGCCCTCTTAATCTTCCGTTGATCTCCTAAATGCTTGCCAGTGTAGGTCCTCTGCTCTAACCGCCGAGCAACGGGCTCCCCGTGTTCACGTTAATTTGATCCTTTTCCCACCGCTGATACTGCCTCACGACCAGCCGCGGCAATCGGCGGACGCCCCAGGATGGAACCATTCGTTGGCCTAATCGTCCCAATTTGGGATGACTAGTCGAACGTCGATGCTGGAGTAACGCAATGTCCCTGCGCCGATTCAAGAGCTTACAACAACTGCACAAGGTTACGTGACCGTGGCGACTGGCGTGCGGTTTGGCCGTTAGGGTACCAAATCAGGCGGGACGAATCGCAGGCATCCAAAGGTTGTTCTTCCCTCTAGGCGAGAACTAGGCGTGCAAGTGCATGGCGTCATAGTTGTTGCTCGAAATCTTTCGATCTTAATCGCATGTTCCTGCGTGTCATCTGTCTGTGCGGCCCAAAAAGTCTTCCCGGGTCCCTCAACAAGTTCTTCCGCCGTCGAACACACCGCGGATTTTAGCGAGATCGTCGTCCCTATTACCTCAGTGAAAGTTACTCCATCGCCGAAAATCGGTCTCTCGGGGAGGTTCGTCCCCAAGGTCGGCATCAGCGCTGCCTTCGGTACGGGCTTCTGCCTGGACGCCGCGTGTCGTTTCATCGTAACCAACTACCACGTAGCTATGGTGATGCGTACTAAAAAGATCAAGGGAGAAAGGATTATCCAACGATATCTTGCCACGGGCCCAGACGACGAAGGGGCTACCGCAAACTCCCTCCCGAACATGGACGTGATCCCGTTCGCCACAAAACGGGACCTTGCCATGTTCGAGTTGCGGCGCTCGCTGCCCCATCATCATGGTCTTGCTTTCAGTCTCGACGAGCTGCAAATTGGCCAGGAGGTAGACATCTACGGTTTTCCCAAGGGAATTATCAATCCGCTTCGTAAACTGACTCGATTTCCCGCCACATTCAAAGCCCCGACGACATCGGGCCTCCTCGCCTTTGAGTACCAACTGTCCTCCGATAAACCAATTCGCATGGGCGGGGCAAGCGGCGGCATCGTCGTCGATAGGAAAACCGAAAAGATTGTAGGAATTCTAAGCCAGTCCAATGAAACGATGGCGCTCGCCGTCCCGGTTGAAACCCTTGTCGATTTCGTGACCAAAGTCCAGCCCTTCCTGGCACAGCGAGTATTTCCCGCCACGAAGGAAGTTTCACCAGTCTCCGCAGACGTCTATCCAAAATTCATACCACAGCGTGCTGATGGGCTACAGCACCGACCGGAGGAGCCTTACGAGGTCCGTGTGCTACGAGAAAAAGCTCAACTTCTGGGAGATAACATGCGCGACTTTATCGCAGTGCAGAGTTTTGCGTGGGGCTCTGCAGATAAGGAGCCCGATGCTGAGGCAGCATATGAAGTCCGGGTTATCGACGGCGATCAGCGATTTCGAAGGTATCCCGATGGCAAGAAGCAGTTCGAGGTGGCACCCTTCCCCCGCCTGAGTTATTCGATAATCTCCGCTGACGAATGGTCCCAATTGCCCAAGATGGTTGGAACGGCATTCCGATTACAACTTCGGCAGGCCCCCGACATAGTTGTGAACGGGCGACAGATGAAGGTCTTTCAGTATTACGCCAGCGCCGAAGATAACTTGTGCGGCTTTGATGCCACCGACGATTTTGTTTTCTTCAAAGTCACGAAAAGTGTCATCGTCTCATGTTACGGGGAGGTTTGGACGGATGAGGACACGAACATAATCCGAATGTCGAAGCATCTAGAGCTTTCTGAAAAATTGAGGGGATTCGAGGACTATCATATTGTCCTGACCTACGGCTGGCTCAAGCGAGCGAATGAGCCTCCTTGGCTCGTTCCTCTGACCATTTTCGCAGAGGTTCGGGAGAAACAGCACATCCATTGGTGTCGCGGCCAGTTCACGGACTACCATGTGTTCAACGTTCGCTCAAGGCTCGTTAGAAAATAACTACGTTTGAGGTATCGTTCGCCTTTCGCGTGCCATATGACCGTAGGAGAGAGACGCAAAGGTTTTATCCCACACGCCGGAGTGCTCAGTGAATTACACGGGCGAGACGTGATGCGCGGTTCGTGGCGCGGCTGAGCCGCGCGTTGGGTCGAACAGACGAGCGACATCGGCGATTGCTCATGCAGGTCACGCGCATATTGGCTGTTCGCAAACGCCCGGCCCACAGGTGCCTCCAATTGCGATGGGCCGGGGTTTACCGACTTGCGTTAAGATACTTCTCCGTAAAATCCCTTGCGCTGGAGTCCACTTTCGGTTAGCTTATTCTGGCAACAAGCGAGTACTAGCGCGCCCATGACCCCTCCCCGCGAGCCTGCTGTCGTATCGCGTCAAGAACTGTCCGCCCTCGAGGACCTCACCCACGACCTGTGCAATTTCATCACAGCTTTGATATACCACGTTACCTTGCTTCCGGGAGACCCACTTGCTCCTGAATTTGAGCGCGTTACGATTATCACGGGAATCACAGCGAAGATCGAACATACTCTGAAAGAACTGTTGATGATTTGGGGGAACCTCCAAGATTCGCCAGCAACGCGGACCCCCGCATCAAAAACGCGAGTTACAGGGTATACAGTGCGCTGACGATCCGTCTCTCATCTGGGCTAAGTCGTCTAAAAAAGGGACGGCCGGGCTATAAGATGGAGCCACGGAAGAATGAAGAACCTACGGGCGGTCGGTGCTTTCCCAAGCTTCATGTACGGCAATGACAGTGGCCACGGCAAAGGGGATTAGCGGAATAAGCATGAAGCGGTTGCGTCCCGGGTGCTTTGTTTTGTTTGACTGCGGTTTTGTCCCCGCGCCTTGGGGCTGCTGCGGGTCGGGAGGGTCCAGCAGCACGCGGTAAGAAGTGGCTTCGGGCACGATCTGCGTCTCGTCCTCCACGGTGATTTCCAGTGCTCCGCGCCGCGCCGTGACCAGCAACTCTTTGGGGCTGACCAGGGTGATCTGGCCCACCGTCGGGCCATCCGACACAGGGCGAATGCGCGCCTGGGAGGCGTGGAGTTCGATCGCTCCGGCACGGGCCGCCGACCAGACTTCGGTTCCGCGCGTCAGGGTGGTGAGGATGCCGCTGGGGGTTTGTGTGACCGTGGCGACACTGTTGACCGCGAGTTGAAACCGCGCCGCTGTGGCGCGCACCTGCAAAACCCCCACCATGTCGGTAGAGAGAGTATCGCCGTCAAAAACGCTGTCACCCTTGTTGGCCGGGAGCGCGCGGAGTTGGGCGCGCTCCGCCGCCGTCACCACACCAAGTGGTGCAGACGTGGCGCCCCATACGGGTGCGGTGAGCAGCGCCAGAGACACAATACAAGCGAGCGTTTGGCGCCTCGCCATCGACATTCATCCTCCCAGGCTTTGAACCACCTTTGAGTCTAGGGAGCCGTGAAACCTTGAGTCAATGAAACTTACGTACTTGTGCGCAATGAATGAGTACCCGACCAGCAACCCCCTAGGGGTTAAGCATGGGCTTGGGGGCCTCCAATTTGATCGGGCTGCCGGGGTTTAAGCGGAATCTGCCTTGCGGTTCGAGGACGTAAGGAAACCCTTTGGGATCCACCGGCTTGCCGGGCAGCAATCCGGCGCTGATCATTTCCCCCATCGAATTCGGATATCGAGAAAATTGCTTATGAAACTGAGTAACAATCTCGTTTAGTTGTCTTAGGTCTAACTCCGCCTTAAGGCTCTCCAGATGCTCTACCGCGTTCTTCCGGACGGCAGGGTCTTTGCTGGAATCATACACTTGCTGCCAGAGGAACAACGAGACCTCCAGGGAGCTCCCTTCCTGGGCTACTCTTGCGGCCAGTACTTTCATCCAGATGGCCGCATCGGGGTTCTTGCTGCCCTCCAGGAAGGCCTGAGAAGCCTTCTGGTAATCCTTCATCTCCCAATAGTAGAAAAACCCCAGATCGGCCCAGAATCGCCAATAGCTGGGATTGTTCTGGATGCCGCGGCGGATAAGAGCTTCTGCCAAGTCGGGGCGGCCGGCGCCGTACGGAGGATGCTGGGACAGAAAGATAACGCCAAACCGGTAGGCGACGATTAGTTGGGGATCGAGATTGGTCGTCAGGTCGAGCAGCGGCCAGAGCAATTCATAGTTCGGATCGAAGGAGCTGTGTTTTTCGCCATAGTATTGCACCGTCCGGGTCCAGTAAATGTCCGCGAGCAGGCCGTCGTATTCCAGTCCCAGGATCTTGACCAGGCGTCCCGACCGAAAAATCAGGTCGTCGCGTTCCTGGTGCACGCGGCTGATTTCCGAATCCATGCGCACCTGGAGCCGGTAGACCGCCCCCAGTCCCAGCGCGATGGCCAGCAGCGTCAGCGCGAGCGATAGGCGGCGGTTGAGCATGCTATTTGAGATTGCGGCGCGAAAATGCCGCCGCGGCGGCCACAAGAACGACTGCCGCATACACGGCGGCATACAGCGTATTGTCCAGCACCAGCTTGCCGGGAATCGTTCTTCCGTATGCTGCGGAGGCGGTGACGTTGAAATTGTTGAAGTTCGGAATCAGGTAGGAGAAAGCCACGGCGATGGCGTCCAGCGCGCGGCTGCCGGTGATGTGTCCGAAGGTGCGGATGTCGCTGGCGAACAACCCAGCGACATACAGCCCCGCCGTAAACAGAATCGAAAGCAGGGGCGTCGAAAAGCACGAGAACAGCAGGGCCAGCGCCGTGATCAACGCCAGCTTCAGCAGGATGAAGTACACGGCCAGCAGAATGGTCGCGTCGGCCCTCTCAAACGAATGCTTCACATAGAACAGGGCGGCAGCCAGACCCACGGTCATCAATGCGGTATTCACCGCCAGGGTCAGCAGCAAACCCGCGAATTTTCCCACCAGGAATTCCCAACGGCGGATGGGCTTCGAGAGCAGCGCATAGAGCGTGCGCTTGTCCATCTCTTTGTACACCAGCCCGACGCCGATAAACACCGCCATCAGCAATCCGATAATGGAAATGGCGGAAAGACCCAGATTGATGATCACCAGCGTTTCGATGCCGATGGAAATTTGCCCCACCAGAATCGCCGCCGCGATCATCAGCAGCGCAAAAAAAAGCAGGCTGTAGAGGACGCGATCGCGCACCGCCTCGCGAAATGTGTTGACGGCCACTACTCCGGCGAGCCGCGTCATTTCTCGGATACCTCCACGGCGTGGGATGCGCTGCGATCCGCTCCCACCAAGCTCAAGAAGTAATCCTCCAGCGTGGGCTTGATCTGCGTCACCGAAAGCACGCTGGCCCCGGAACTCTTCAACTGCTCGAGCGCGGCGTACAACTCCGCCTCTGTGACTTCGATACGCCGCCGCGTTCCGATTTGTGTCGTCTTGCCTGCCAGCCCCTCGGGGAGCGGCTTCCCGTCGCCAGGCTCGAAGAGAATCTCCATGCCATGCGCCTTGACCGAGACCATTTCTGCCGGTGACCCGGCCCCGCGGAGTTTCCCGTCCACCACCACGGCCACGCGGTCGCAAATCATCTCCGCGTCCGACAGAATGTGCGTGGAAAACAGGATGGTGCGGCCGGCGCGCTTCAGTTCGAGAATGATTTCCCGCACCTCGCGGCGCCCCACCGGGTCCAGCCCCGACATGGGCTCGTCGAGGATGACCACTTCCGGGTCGTGCAGAATGGCTTGTGCCAGCCCCGCGCGCTGCAGCATGCCCTTCGAATACTTGCGAAGCTGGATTTTGCGCGCCCCGTCAAGACCCACTTTTTTCAGAAAACGGTCCACTCGCTCGCGCCGCTCGGCCGCGTTCATCCCGAAAAACCGGGCGAAATAGTCGAGAAGTTCCGGAGCGGTCAGATAATCGTAAAAGTAGGGCTGTTCGGGAAGATAGCCGATTCTCCGGTGCATGCTCACATCGGAAAGGGGGCGGCCCAGAATGCGCGCGGTTCCCGCCGTGGGAAAGATCAGCCCCGTCAATAGTTTCAGCGTGGTCGTCTTGCCCGCGCCATTCGGGCCCAAGAGACCCAGCACTTCGCCGGTCTCCACGCGCAGAGTGAGATGGTCGAGCGCGCGGCGTTTCTTCGTTTGCCAAAAGCCGACCGGGTAGTCCTTGGTCAGTTCTTCGATCTCGATGGCCGCCATTGCCATGCCACCATTCTGGTGCACCCCGCCGCCAAGTCAATCCCGCGCCAGAGAGGGCGTGTGCCGCGAGTCAACTTCTACTGGAGGGGTCTCTTCCACCGGGACATCAACTGCTCCACCTCGTCGGTCGTCACTACTCCTGCGGGACCTCGAAGGAAATCGTCTTGCGGAAGCCGCGCGTCTTGATCCATCCATAGGCGATTCCCGCCAGCATCCAGGCTGCTCCGCCAAGTTTCGCCTGCCAGCGCAGGTTGAGCCAGATAAATAGGCAAATCGCAAACCCTAAGAGCGGCGGGACCCCTTGCCCGAAGCTCTTTTTTTCTTCTCGAACAAAATAGCGGACAAAGGACGCCGCATTGACTCCCATGAAGGCAATGAACGCTCCAAAATTCAGCATTTCCGCGCCCAGTTGGTAGCTGAACAATTCCCGTCCACGCAGGCGGACGGCAACCAGCAGTGCCCCGGCCAGCGCGATGGCTCCCACGAAGACGACGCTATTGCGGGGGATGCCCCGCTTGGGCTCGATCACACCGAAAAAGCTTCTGGGGATGGCATCGTCCCGCCCCATCCCGTAGAGGAGCCGTGCGGCCCCCAGTTGCGAAGCCATGCCCGACCCGATCGTTGCCACGAGCAGCGTGAGGTTCACCAGTTGGAATAACAGGCGTCCGCCGGCCAGGCCTGCCACATAGACGAAGCCGGTGTCGACATCCGGAAACGGCTTGCGCGCCGGCCATACCAGTTGCGCGGCATACACTTCCACCGATGCGAGGAGGCCGGTGATCAGGCATACCAGCACCGTGGCCACCAAGATGTTGCGGCGCGGATTTTCCACCTCTTCTGAAAGAGTCGAGACGCCATCGAATCCGATATACGTCAGGGCCGCGATGGAGGTGCCGGTAAAGAGAGCCGATGCGGAGAAGGTCTGTGAATCGTAGAAGGGTCTCGTGAAAAATCCCAGGGGATGGGCGGGCACCCCCAGCACGAACCGGACAACCTGAACCAGGAAGATCAGAATCACTACGCCCATCGCCGCGGCAAGGCCGTCGTTGATCCGTGCCGAAGTCCGGACTCCGCGCAGGTTCAGAACAGTAAAGAGACCCGCGAAGAGAATTGCCCAGCCGATGTAGGGGATTTCCGGAGCAATATTCCCCGCGGCCTTGCTGCACCATATGGTGCAGATCAGCGGATTCAAAATGTAATCCATCACCATGCCCCAGCCCGTGAGGAAGCCGAGAGCCGGGTGAATCTCACGTCCCACATAGGTGTAAGCAGAACCTGCGCTGGGGTAGGCGCGTGCCATGCGTCCGTAGCTGATCGCCGTAAACAGCATGGCCACCATCGCGATCAATACCGCTGTGACAACGTGTCCGCGAGCCTCCGTGGACACGACTCCGAAAATGGGCATGGGCGCCGTCGGCTGAATCACGATGATCCCGTAAATGATGAGGTGCCACAGGGTGAGGGAGCGCTTCAGCCCGCCACTCGAACGCTTTGGATCGCCCGCGTCCATGTTCGTAATCGCGTCTCTTACCACATCTAGACCTCTAGGGCAAAAGTGCTTCCCAAAAGCGGTTCACGTCGCTCACAATCTCGATTCTCTTGGCTCTGCGAGAGCCAAGGAGCCCCGGTTAGAAAATGAGCGGCGGCATCCACTTCAACACTGGCGGCGCGCGGAAAACGGAATCGGCGTCACCGCTGAGATCGGCTTCCAGCCAATCCGGTTTGCGTGTTGCCTGGCAATTCATCCGCCGGCATTGGCTGAAGCTTCTGGCTATCTCCGCGCTTCTCCTCACGCCCTGCTTCTGGCATCCCCGTATAGAAGCGGGCGACCTGGGCAGCCACGTGTACAACGCCTGGCTCGCGCAACTGATCCATCAGGGAAAGGCGCCCGGTCTGTGGATCGCTTCCCAGTGGAACAATGTTTTTTTTGATTTCTTGCTCAGCGGCCTGGGCTCCCTCTTCGGTCTTCCCCTCGCCGAAAAGCTGGCGGTCTCCGCCGCCGTCTTGATTTTTTTCTGGGGAGCTTTCGCCCTGGCGTGCGCTGCCGTAGGGCGCGTCCCCTGGTTTCTCCTTCCATGCCTGGCGATGACCGCCTATGGCTGGACGTATCACGCAGGCTTCTTCAACTATTACATCGCTCTGGGTCTTTCCTTCTTGGCCCTGGCGGTCTTCTGGAGGGGTAAGCGGTGGGAGCGGCTCCTCGCCGTCGCACTCGCGCCTCTGATTCTCTTGGCCCATCCCCTGGGCGTTGTCTGGCTCCTCGGCGCGGCGGCTTACATTTGGATTGCGGAGAGCCTCCCGCGCCGTTTTCACATCTTGCTCTTGCTCACGTCGGGCGCCTTTCTCTTCCTCGCGCGTCTCTATCTTGGCCGCCACTACCAAACCGGCGACTACGTCTCACCCCCGGGCATGCTTACCGGCGCCGACCAATTCATCCTCTTCGGAAAACGATATTTCTTTGTGGCCCTAACGATATCCGTCTTCGCGGCGGCCGTTTTTGTGATGGACGTAATCCGCCGGCGTCACGAGCCCGGATACTGGGCGCGGCTGAGCATTCCGCTGCAGCTCTATGCGGTTGCCGAGTTGGGGGTCATCTTGCTGCCCGGCAGCATCTATTTTCCGCGGTATGGCTCGCAGATCGGCCTTCTCCTTGACCGGCTTTCCCTGGTTTCGGCGGTTCTGGCGTGCTGCGTCCTCGCCGGCATGCGGCCGCGCAAATGGCATCTAGCCGGGTTTGCCGCAATCGCGGCAGCGTTCTTTTCGTTTGTGGACCGGGATGAGGGGAGGCTAAACCGGATGGAAGAGCGGGCCGGACAACTCATCAGCACTCTCCCGCAGGGAGCGCGGGTGATGGAAACCATCCTGGCGCCGGGCGATTGGCGCGTCACTTTCATCAACCATATCGTGGACCGCGCGTGCATCGGCCGCTGCTTCGCGTATGGGAATTACGAACCCGCGTCTCGGCAGTTCCGGGTGCGCGCGAAACCCGGGAATGGAATTGTCTTCGCTTCCGTTCCCGACGTCGAGGCCGCGGAAGAGGGGCATTATACGGTCCGCCCGGAAGACCTGCCCGTCTACCAAGTCTATCAGTGCAGTTCCACCTTCACGGATTTATGCGTTCGCAAGCTCGGCGGTGGCGAGAAAAACGACCGCCTCGGCGTCCATCCGAACCATTAGCGGCGCCCGCGCCGGCTCAATTCGCTCGTCCGCGGATCAGGCGGATCGCTTCCGGAAGCGCGGAATCTCTTTGCCCGTCCGGACCGGATTCTCCGTTGGCGGCGAGAGACTCTTCCGGTTCCGCGCTCCCTTCTCCGGGGGCGAGGAAGAGGTTCGATTCGACTCCGTGTTGCTTGGTGTACAGATCGTAGTAGCGCCCGCCGGCGGCGTAGAGCGACTCGTGCGTGCCCCGTTCAATCATTCGCCCCGCCTCCATCACCAGGATCTGCTCGGCCCGGCGAATCGTGGACAATCGGTGGGCGATCACAAAAGTGGTTCGCCCGCGCATCAGGTAGCGCAGGCCTTCCTGGATCAACGCCTCCGACTCCGAATCCAGGCTTGAGGTGGCCTCGTCCAGGATCAGGATGCGCGGATCCGCCAGGATGGCTCGCGCGATGGACACCCGCTGCTTCTGCCCGCCCGAGAGCTTCACGCCGCGCTCGCCCACCACGGTGTCGTATTTCTTCTCAAACGTCTCCGCAAACTCGTCCACACGGGCGATGCGGCACGCGGCGAGAATTTCTTCCTCGCGGGCGTCGGGCCGGGCGAACGCCACGTTTTCGCGAATCGTGCCGTCGAACAGAAACGTTTCCTGGAGCACCACGCCAAGCTGCGTGCGGTAGGAGTCGAGGCGCACGGTTGCAAGGTCCACGCCATCCACCAGAACGCGGCCGCTGCCCGGCACGTAAAACGCGGCGATCAACCCGATGACCGTGGATTTCCCGGCGCCCGAGGGTCCTACCAGCGCCGTCACCGTTCCCGGTTCGGACCTGAAATCTACGTCGAACAGCACCGGCTTGCCGGAGTCGTATGAGAAATTCACTCCCTCAAAGGCCACCTCCCCGCGAATGCGCCCCAGCCGGTTGGTCCGCCCAGGGGCTTCGTCCTCCGGTTTCTCGTTCAAAATCTCCCGCGTGCGTTCGAGGCCGGTCAGCGCCTCGGTAATCTGCGTTCCGATTCCCACAATCTGAAAAACGGGCGCAACCATGAACGCCAAAAAAGCAATAAACGTCATAAAGGTGCCCGGCGTCATCGTTCCTGCGAAGATGGCCCTGCTCCCGAGTATCATGAGAACCGCGCTGACAATTCCCATCAGGCTCGCTGCCAGAAGATTCATCACCGACATCGTCGTGAGCGTCTTGAGTACGTTGTCCAGCAGCCGCTGCACCCCGCCGGCAAACACTTTCTCCTCTCGCTGCTCGGCGTGATAACCCTTGACCACGCGGACTCCGCCCAGCGATTCGGCCAATCGGCCCGTAACCTCGGCATTAATCTTCGGCCTCGCGCGGAAAATCGGGCGCAGTCTTCCGAACGCCTGGCTCACAAAAAGTCCGAAAACCACTACCATGCCGATCACCACCGCTGTCATGATCGCATTCGTGAGCAGGAGATACGCCATCGCGAAGAACGCGGTCATCAATCCGCCGACAAACTCCACCAGACCCGTCCCCACCAGGTTCCGCACGCCTTCGACGTCGCTCATGATGCGCGAAATCAAGGCGCCCGTCTTGTTGGCGTCGTAAAACGACACCGGCAAGCGCCCGATGTGCGCCTGTACTTTCAAGCGAAGCTCCGAAATCATCCGTTGCGCGGACTTGGACAGCAGTTGCGTCAAGCTGAACGAAGTCAGCCCCTGCACCACGGTGGCCGCCAGCACCACCAGAACGATCGGCATCAGCAATTGCACCTCCCGCTTGAGGAAGACGTTGTCAATCAGGTATTTCGTCGTGGCGGGGAGAACCAGTCCTGAGACGCGGTTGATTCCCATCAGCACAAAGCCCAATGCAAGAATCCCTCGCCGGGGCTTGATGAGCGCCCACACATCCGGGAAGGATTTCCAGGCCTGTTTGACCTTTTCGGCCCTGGTCTTTCCTTCAGAGGCTTTTTCGCTGGCCATGGAGTTCTGCGGTGCGCCGCGCCTTTCCCATCAGATGCTCGTGTAAACCAAAGGAGTACACGCGAGTGTAACCCAGAATCTCGCTGCGAGTCCTAGTTGAGGCGGCTCTTGTATCGTATATTGTTCCACGGGGCCTGAAGAATCGCATGAGGCTTATAATCCCAATCCGCACCGCCCTCCTCGCCTCGTTCGGCGTCTCGGCTCTTGCCGCAACCGCGGCATATGCTCAGCAGCCGCCTCCGTGCGCAAAAGGCGTCGAGCTTCGTCTCAGTTCGGCAAGCGCGCTTCAAGGGGGTCTCCTGCGTGTGGAGGTCCAAACTGCCGCGCCGCTCGCCGAATTGAAAGCCGAGTGGTCGGGCCACCCTCTTCCTTTCTGGCAGGACGCCGCCGATAAAAATATTCAGCACGCGCTCCTGGGCATCGACCTCGAGCACCCCGTCGGCCGGTACCACCTCACACTCACCGCCGAGCTTGCGCATGGCCAGCCCGTGAAGTGCGCCGCTCTCGTGTCTGTCAAAGCCGGCAAGTTCACCGTCGAAAGGCTCCGTGTCGCACAGAAGTTTGTAGAGCCCGGCCCGGAAGAAATCGCGCGCGCCAACAAGGAACGCGATCACCTCCGTGCGATTTTTGCCACCATGACTTCGGAGCGTTTCTGGCAAGGCAGCTTTCATCGGCCGCTTGACGATGCCAAGTCCGCCGGCAATTTTGGCCGCCAGCGCATTCTGAACGGTGAGCCGGGCTCGCCGCATGGCGGAGAAGACTTTCCGGCCGTTGCGGGCACGCCCGTGCATGCCCCCCAGCGCGGCCGCGTGGCGCTGGCGGAAGAATTATATTTTTCCGGGAATACCGTCGTCCTGGACCACGGCCTGGGCCTCTACACTTTTTATGGGCATCTTTCCGCAATCAACGTCACGGTCGGCCAGATAGTCGAGCCCGGCACGGTCCTCGGTCTTGTGGGCGCCACAGGGCGCGTCACCGGACCGCACCTGCATTGGGGAGTTACCTTGAATCAGGCCAGGGTGAATCCGCTCGATCTTGCCTCGCTTCCACCCGAATGAGCAAAGAAATCCCCGGAGGCTGCTTCGCTTGCCTTCACGCGAAGGCTCGCGCGCAGCCGCCGGGGATCCATGACCTCAGCCGCTTCTCAGCCGGCAAAAGTCCTTAGTGGCCCATGCCGAAAAACTCCACGTGGGCATAGCGCCCCACCCGCGCGTTGTAGAACACATACCAGCCTGGGTGGGCATCATCGTCGTACACGTGGATTTCGTCCCGGTCCCAACGCCAATCGCGGCAGTGGTCAAAATCGTAAGGAGCGATCACCCACGATGAGCGGTCCACCAGCACCACGCGGCGTGTCCGTATGTCAATCGAAACGCTGCGGAACGCCCCTCGAACGTGCTCATATCGCCCGTACGGAAAGGCGCGCCCCGGACGTACGCGGTCGTGGTCGTAGTCCCAATGGCGGTGGTCATCCCAGTCGTGCTTCGCCCAACCCTTGTGTTTTCCGTTGTCGTGGCGGTCGTCTCGATCATCGTGGTCGCGTCGATCCCGGTCGCGATGCTCATCCCGGTCTCCGCGATCATCGCGGTCCCGCTGGGGCACACCAAAAGCGGGTGCACCGAACAACGTCAGAAGCACTGCCCCTGCAATTAGCCTTCGCATGGCTTCCTCCCCTAACATATTCAAACCCCTCACGGCCCTTTTAGTTCCGCAGCAGCTCCTAGCCTACTTGGAGCACACCTGCCCCGTGGTACGGGCTGTGCTGGCACGACGCCTATGAGTAACTCCCCGAACTAATTGAAGCGCCAAGGGTTGTCGCAACAAAACGGCCTGGCTGGCCGCCCGTACCATTGCCCGTCTCCGCCTGAGTCCGTAGTTTGAGCCTCAGGCCGAGCGGAGGGCGCAGCGCATGGGCGACCAGCAACCAGTGAGTTCCGGGACCGTCCGGGAAGATCCCGGCCGCCCAAATCATACCGTTCTTTTGCGTATCCGCGATGCATCCCTAATCTTTCTGGCCCTCATCTTCATTCTCTCCGTAATTCTTTTTTGGCGTCTCAAGGCTGCCTGGGCGAACCAGGACAGTGCGGCTCCCACCCAGACCGCCTCGCTTTCCGCAGCGCCCTCGCGGGCCTCCGCGCCTCTTCCCGACCCTGAGCTCCAGGAGATCAGCCGCCTCGCTCCGCAACAGCAAGCCGAACGCTTGCTCGAGCGCGCCGGCACGCGTCCCCAGGAATCTCTCGATTGGATTCGCCAGCATGTAGACGGTTGGCGGGGCAGCTTGCAGGACAAAGGGCGGCTGTTCGCTCTGGTGGCAGCTGCGCTGAATTCGGACGATCTTCGCGTGCGTGCCGCCGCGGTCGAGGTGGATCTCGCGGCCAATAATCTCAGCAAGACGCCGCAGAGCGTCGCGCAACTCCTGCGGCGCATTAAAACCGATCCCGCGAGCCGTCCCTGGGCTTTGTGGCGGCTGGGCGCCCTCGGCAATTGTGGCGTTGAACCCGCCACCGTGCTCCGCAATCTGATTGCCTACTCTCGGGAACGCAACGCCCAGACGCGTTATTGGGCCGTGGAAGGCTTGGCCATGCTGGGCACCGACGCCACTCTCGATCCGCTGCTCGAAATCCTGCGCGGCGACCCCTCGCCGCAGATCCGCCAGCGCGCCGCCTACGCACTCTCCCAGGCAGGCATGCTCACCAAAGAGCAGCGCCTCGCCGCCGTTCCTGATTTGCTCAATAGCCTGGACGACGACTCCGTGGACAACACGACGCGCAGCCTGGTCTACCAGGCGCTGCGCAACATTGCCGGCGTCGCTCTCCCCAACGATCTCGCCGCTTGGCGAGCCTGGTGGGCCAATCAGGGGCGGGCTCCTAATCGGCCCCAGCGCGCCGGCATTCTTCGCGCTTCAACGGCCTCGTCTGCTGGTGCATCGGTCGCGTAGCCGCGCGCTTCTCGCCGAACTCCAGGATTCCTCACTGAGAAAAGAATGTTCCCTGTCGAACAACTCTTGTTTGCTTGCTGAGGAAATGAGATACAATCCCGCGAACCATTACGCACTTTCATAAACTGGAGGCGCCGCCCCTGATGAACACCGAACGCCGCCGATTTCCACGCTTCTCTATTGTCGCTCATGCCGTCGTGATCGACGTTGCCTCCGAGATGAAGGTCAGCGCGCGCGTCAGCGAACTCAGCATCAATGGATGCTATATGGACATGATTAATCCGCTGCCCTTCGACACGGTGGTCCAGGTTGAGATCACCCATGAAGGCAAAGTGTTCCGGAGCGGCGGCAAGGTGATTTATTCCCACCCCAACATGGGCATGGGTATCCTGTTCGCGGGCGTCACTCCCGAGAATCGAGCCATCGTGGAAGAGTGGACCCGCAAGGCGGGCACGTGATCCAGCGGAATTCTTTCGAGCCGCTGGTTTAGGAATTCCTTCCGCTTATTTCTGGCTCATCACCAGCAGCGTAAACGTCCCGGGCTTCATCGTCCGCCGCGGCCGTTGCTCTCCCGCTGCCGGAGGAGCTACCTCGATTTCCGCGGTCACCAGATATACGGTGTGAGTGTCTGGATCGAGCGCCATGGTTCGCGCAAATTTCTGTGTCTCCGCGTTCTGTACCACGGAGAATTTGTCCGCCGAGTCTTCGTGAACCACAGTCAGCGTCCCGTCGCCATTCGAGCTGAACGCCAGCTTGGTGCCCGGATCGAAGCCGTTCGCGTCCACGCCTTGGCCGATGGGCACCGTCGTCACCACCTTGCCCGTATCCGCGTTCACCACGGCCATGACTTTGTTGTGGCATCCGGCAAAGAGCCGCCGGGTTTTCTGGTCCATGGCCAGCCCCGAGGGCTCCTCGCACCCTTCCATCTTCCAGGTGTTTACGACCTTCGCGTTGCGCGCGTCAATCTGCGTCAATTCGCCGGTGTCTTCGATATTGACGTACACCATTCCCTTGCCGTCAGCGGCGGCAAATTCCGGTTTTCCGGTCAACGGAATGTTCCCCACCACCGTTCCGGCCGCGGCGTCAATCGCCGTGGCGTTCTTGCTGCGCCCGTTGAAGGTAAACACGCGCTTGGAAGCCGCGTCGTAGAGAATTGCGTCCGGATTCTCCGCGCCCTCCAATTTGATTTTCGAAGTTTCCTTCAGCGTCTTCAGGTCAAACACCGTCACCGTATTCTCTCGGCCATTGCTGGTAAAGCCCTTCCCCAGATCATGCGCCAGCGCGATCCCGTGAATTCCCGGCGTGTCGGGAATCTCCCCGATGACGCTGCCCTTTTCCGGATCCACCACCATCACCCGCGTCCCGCGGGAGATAAACAGCCGCTTCCCCGCCGTGTCGTAAGTCAGGTAGTCCCAGCCGCCGTCTCCGCCGAGGGTGAATTTCTGCGTGAGCTTATACTCGGCCGCCGCTCCGCTTCCCGCCACGGCCGCAGCACCCATCAGAGCCAAACCGATAAAAAACTGTCTCTTCATCGCGCCTCCTCCTGCTGAGCGGCAGCCATTGTAATCTCCTCCCCTGGTTTTGCAAAGCCACGGGAAGCGCCGCGCAATCTCGGGCCGCGGTTTCATGTTACGCTGTCCGGAAATATTCTTTTGGGCCGGCCTAATCTGAGTTAGGCGGCCACAGATGAGGAATCTTCGATGACCGCGTCCGTCTTTATCGGCGCCAGCGTTGACGGCTTCATTGCGCGGCCCAACGACGATCTCGACTTTCTCCCGCCAGGCGGCGGCGAACCCCACGGCTACAACGAGTTCCTCGCCACCGTCGATGCGATTGTGATTGGCCGCAAGACCTTTGAGAAGGTCCTGACCATGGGGCCCTGGCCCTATGGCAAGAAGCGCGTCGTGGTCCTGAGCACTCACCCGCTCGACTTGTCCGCGGCCGTCGGTGGCGTTGTCGAACAAATGGCCGGAACTCCCGCGGAGATCGTCGCGCAACTCGCTGCCACGGGCGCCCGCCACCTCTACATTGACGGCGGGATCACCATTCAGCGGTTCCTGCGCGCGGGGCTTATCCAGCGTCTCATTATCACTCGCGTGCCGGTGCTCATTGGAGAGGGCGTTCCTCTTTTCGGCGGGTTGCCGCACGACATTCGGCTGCGTCACGTCGCCACTCGGCACTATCCGAGCGGCCTGGTTCAGAGCGAGTACCACGTTGTCGAATAATAAGTTGGAGCTGTTGCTGTGACATCATGACGACGACCCGCGAGGATCCCGCCGAACGAAGCGGCTACATGCGCCTCTTCTACCGCGGCTGGCGTCCGACCCGCTTCGGCCGGATCTACAACCGCGTCTGGGCCTGGTTGAGCGGCCTGGGCCTGATGCCGCGAGTCTTGCTCACGTTGCAGGTCAAAGGCCGGCGCACCGGCAGCCTGCGCACCAACATCCTGGTCGTCGCCCGGCATGACGGCCAGAGTTATCTCGTCTCCATGCTCGGAGACCGGTCGGAGTGGGTGCAGAACGTCCGTGCGGCGGGCGGAGAGGCATTTGTCAAGCGGGGCCGGTTGCGCCCGGTCAGGCTCACCGAGGTCGCCGTGGCGGAGCGAGCGCCGATCCTGAAGGCGTATTGCCTGGTCGCCACAAGCGGGCGGAGACACTTTCCCGTCCCCTACGATGCTCCGGTCTCGGAATTCAGCGCCATCGCTGCGGACTACCCCGTCTTCCGCATTGACCCGGCGTAGAGCGCAGCTCAGGCCCTCCTACAGGGACCGGAGGAATTCGAGCAGGGCGGCCTTTTCGGCGGGCCTGAGCCTTTTGAATTCTTTGGTGACGTGCGCGGCTTCGCCACGGTGCCGTAGGATCGCGTCGGTGAAGGTGAGAGAAGCGCCATCGTGCATCAGCCGGGAGTGGAGGCGGAGGCCCCACAGCGGCGCGGTGCGCATTTTATTGGCGGTGTTGCCGAATTCGGGGATAGAGAGGTTTTTCCAGGTAATCGAGTACATCTTTTTGCCGTAGTGCTCGGTCATGGATTGCACGATACCGTCTCCGGTGCCGATGTTGTGCAGCAAAAAGTCGCCGTAGGGATGGAAGCTCTTATCTCCGAGGGCCGGAGGAATCGTGAAAGTGCCGCCGTTGATCGCCGTGCCTGCGGAAGCGGTGGTGAGTGTGGAGATATGACAGGTCGCGCAGCCGATTTTGTCGAAGAGGGCTTCGCCGTGTTTGGCTTCTGGTGATTGCGCGAGTGTCTGGTCGCGTGCCGGGGCTTCCGTGGCGCGCATGAAGCGTGCGAAGTGGTCGATGTCGGAGAGTCCGTCGGCGCCGGGGGTGTCGTTCGGCTCGGAAGCGGTGTTGCAAAGATTGGTGACCTCGTCGGGCTGCAGCCGATTGGTGATGCCCATTTCGTTGAGGTAGGCATCCGCGGAGAAGGAGAGCAGGCTGGCCTGCTGGTCTTTCCAGCCGAAGCGGCCCACTCCGGTCTGGCCGGGGGCTTCGACGATCGGAACGTAGAGAACCTGGCCGCAGATCTTGTGTCTGCTTTTTTTGCACTGCTCCTTGGCGAGTTCGACGAAGGTCTGGTCAGCAACAGCTTCCACGAAGCCGTCGCCAAGAAGATTGACCGAGATGCGGAAGGTGCGGATATTTTCCGTGTCGGGGACGTGCTCCTGGATTTCGGTATTCGGGAACGCGCCGCTGGGGCAGATGGCGCGGTCGTTGATCAGGGAGCGGCTCTTGATGATTTCTGCGCCATGGTTTATGGCAATTTCCGGATTCTGAAATTGGCCCTTGGCATCCTTATGACCCACGCGCAATTCGGAAACCTGGCTGGAACCCCCGGAAGTGGGGTTCTGATGGCACTCCCGGCAGGATTGCGCGTTGTAGAGCGGGCCGAGGCCGTCGGCCACCGCCTCGGTTTCCTCGAACTTGGTCTGGTCGGCCGTGTGCGTGGCGGCGTCAACCATGCCGTTGCTCTTGTTGTCGAAGCCGGCGGGGGCTTCGGAGGCCTGCGGCGCGAGGAAAAAAAGAGCCAGCGACACAATCGCGGAGAGAGTCAGCAGAGTTTTCACGGGCACCTCAGGCGGGCTGGTTAACGAGGACTCTACCCATTTTCTGACCAAAAGCCAAGTCAAAAAAGGTGTCAGCCTCTCATCGAAGCCTGGCGTTACGGCGCTATACTTCTGTCATCCCGAGCGGAGCGAGGGACCTGCTGTTTCATCTCTCGTCTCGCAGTCGAAAGCCTGCCGGGTGCCCAATCTTTTCGCGTTCCTTGCGAAAAGGTGGGAACTCGCTTCGCCTGCACGCCCAAATCTGCAGTTGCAACCGCTAGACACTTGTGGTATAATGCTTTTGTCGTAATGGGCAGGAGCCGCTAGGGAGTCTTCAGTTGCCCCGAACTCAGGGGCCGCCGGGAACACCGCAGTACGAACGGCAAACGGCAAACGGGAAATACAAGATGATTGCAAGCCGCCTCCGAACGACCCCAAGCTACCCGTGCGTCCGCCCGAGGGGCCTCTGCGTCCAACTTCCTATCTCTGACACCCCCAGCATCACGGAGCACGAGTCACGCATCACGAATTCATCCCTGAATTACACACAGAGTAAACTAAAATACAGTGAATTTGTCGGCCGTAAGTCCTTTAGAATCCGCTCTTACGAAAAATGCGCCTGTAACTCCTTTAGAATCCACTCTTACAAAAACAAAGGACTTAAAGTCCCTATAGAATCATACTCTTACAAAAAACATAGGGGGGAGGGGGTCCGGGCCCGGGCTGTCCGTTCCTGTACCTCATCTACTTCCTCTACCTCATCTACCTCTCTGTTAGACTACGGTAGTAAGGAGCGCACCATGTCTGAAGCCTCGCGTCCCGCGCCCGAGCGCCGCGCCACCACGCGCACCGAAACCGACAGCATGGGCAAGATGGAAGTTCCCGCCGACCGCTACTGGGGCGCGCAGACCGCCCGCTCGCTCGTCCACTTCGCCATCGGCAAAGACGTCATGCCCCCGGAGTTGATCCGCGCCTTCGGCATCCTGAAAAAAGCGTGCGCGCTGGTCAACCAGGATCTCGGCAAACTCTCACCCGAAAAGTGCAAGCTCATCGTCCAAGCCGCCGAGGAAGTCATCGCCGGAAGGCTTGACGGCAATTTCCCCCTGCGCGTCTGGCAGACCGGCAGCGGCACGCAGACCAACATGAACGTCAACGAAGTCATCGGCAACCGCGCCATCGAAATCGCCAAAGGCGTGATGGGCAGCAAGAAGCCCATTCATCCCAACGACGACGTCAACATGTCGCAGTCCTCCAACGACACTTTTCCCGCGGCCATGCACATCGCCGCCGCCACCGAAGTGGCCCGCAGGCTGATCCCCGCGGTCGAGAAGCTCCGCAACGCCCTGGACGCCAAAGCCAGGGAATTCGCCAGCATCGTCAAGATCGGCCGCACGCATTTGCAGGACGCCACGCCGCTCACCCTCGGCCAGGAATTTTCCGGCTGGGTCAGCCTGCTCGAGCGCGATGTCGTCCGCCTGAAGGAAACTCTGCCCGGACTCTATCAACTGGCCATCGGCGGCACCGCCGTCGGCACCGGCTTGAACGCCCATCCGGAATTTGCCGTCCGCGCCGCCAACCGGATCGCCGAGTTGACCGGCCTGCCTTTCCAGTCGCACCCCAATAAATTCGCCGCGCTCTCGGCGCACGACGAAATTGTTTTTGCCAGCGGCGCGCTGAAAACCCTCGCCGCATCGCTCATGAAAATCGCCAACGACGTGCGCTGGCTCGCCTCCGGCCCGCGCTGCGGCTTGGGCGAGCTCACCCTTCCGGAAAACGAGCCCGGCTCCAGCATCATGCCCGGCAAAGTCAATCCCACGCAGGCCGAGGCCATGACCATGGTGGCCGTCCAGGTCATGGGCAACGACGCCGCCATCGGCTTTGCCGGCTCGCAGGGCAATTTCGAGCTCAACGTTTTCAAGCCGGTGATGATTTTCAATTTCCTCCATTCCGTCGAGCTGCTCGCCGATACCTGCAACAGTTTTGTGGAACACTGCGCCACCGGCATCGCCGTCAACACCAAGCAGATTGATTCTTACGTGAAGAATTCCCTGATGCTGGTCACCGCGCTCACTCCGCGCATCGGCTACGACAAAGCCGCGGAAGCCGCCAAGAAAGCCCATCACGAAAAACTCAGTCTCCGCGAAGCCGTCATCAAGCTCGGCTATCTCACCGGCGAGGAATTCGATAAACTCGTCCGCCCCGAGGACATGACCCATCCATGACCCGGAACGACCCTCTAAACTCCGATCCGGGGAATAGAATGCCCCTTCGGCCGGTCATTGGAACGGAGGAATAAGAATGCGCAAATGGTTCCGGCGGATTCTCTGGACGGTGATCGTGTTTCTCGTCCTCGCCCAGTTCATTCCCGTCCCGCGGACAAACCCTCCCGTGGATTCTTCCAAGACGCTTGCCGCCACCGTGCCCGTGCCGCCGGAAGTCGCCGCCATCCTCCAGCGCTCCTGCCAGGATTGCCACTCCAATCTCACCAGGTGGCCCTGGTACAGCCATGTCGCGCCCATCTCCTGGGGCGTTTGGAGCGATGTCACCGGCGCTAGAAATCACATGAACCTTTCGGAGTGGGGAACGCTGTCGGACCGGCGAAAAGACACGCGCCTCGGCGATATCGTCGAGCAAGTCACCATGGGCGACATGCCCGACGGCAAATATTTGTGGATTCACCGCGACGCGAAACTCACGGCGCAGGACAAAAAAACCTTGATTGATTGGGCCGAAGCCACGCGGAAGAATCTCGGCTATAAAAAGGAGCCCGCTGCTGCAGACCCGCACTAACCCTCGCGCTTCACTCCGGAACCCGCTCCGCGCACATTTTATTTTGGCGCAGCCGCAGGCACGGCCACGGCGAGCGTGTCGTGATGGCTGGAGATGAATTTTCGTAAATACGGACCGATCTGCGCCGGAGAATCAAATCCGGCGGCTTTGGCCGCAGCTTCCTGCCGCGAAGGCGCAACGTCGGCGCTCTCCGCATAATGTTTCAGGTCGCGGTAAAACCCGATCGTGAAAAGGTCCCACGCCGCTCCCTGATCCCGCACAAAAATCAAATTCTCCGGCTGGCTCAGAGCCTTGGAATAGGCATTTTCCATTTCCCGTTCGTGGTAGAGATCTCCGCGATGACCCGCGAGCGCAACGAACATTTCGATGTGAAAGAATCTGGCGTTTGCGAAGGCTGCCTTCACCGCTTCGAGTGGCGGACCATAGACAAAGACGTCTTCCTGCCACGCGATGTCCGCCTTGATTCTCCCGGCGATTTCCGGCGCGCCGCTTTCCGCCTTCTTGTGCTTGGCGACGCGCTCCGCGCTGTAGAACTCAGCGTAGCTGCTCATCGGATACAGAAGCATCAAGTCCCAATGGTCGCCCTGGCTGTGCCGCATCCAGAATGGCGCAGCGTCGCCTGCCGCTTCCAGCAAGCTGGCGCGCGTCTGCAGAGCGGGAATCAGCTCGAGGAGTTTTCCGGGAGCCGCTTGCAGCAGCTCCGCGCGGTACAGGTAGGATTCGCCGGCAGCAGAAGCCGCCGGAGCCGTGAACAGCGCGGCGAGAACCAGAATCAAGGCACGCATGGGATGTCCTCCGCGGAAAGCGCGATTGTATGCTGCCCTGTCGCTTGTGTCTCCAGGTTCTTTGTACGGAACCGGCGTTTACTATTTGTCCCGCGGAATCTTGCCGGAGGGAGCGGACGCAGAGTACAGTGTGCGGCGGCGATGATCGAGTGGCGCGCGAAACGCGAGGACACGAAACCATTTGACGAGAGACATTTCTTGAGACCATTCCTCCGGCTTGTCGCCACAGGCGCCGTGCTTCTTGGAGTTCCCTTGCAGGCCCAGCAGCCCAAGGCCGCGGTTCCCGCATGGTGCCGCGAACTTCCGCGTCCCGCATACAAGAGACTGAAAAGAGTCCCGGCCGCGGACGCCTGGTTTGAAGTGTACAAGGTTGCGCCGAACGTCTTTGCGCTCTACGAGCCGCATCAAAGCGAAGAAGTCATCTCCTACCTGATCGTCGGAGAAAAAAGGGCGCTGCTGTTCGACACCGGCATGGGCATCGGCGACATCAAGAAGGTTGTGGATGGACTCACGAGCCTTCCGGTTTCCGTTCTCAACTCGCACACCCACAACGATCACGTCGGCGGAAACTGGGAATTCACCGAAATCTACGGCATGAATACGGAGTTTACCAGGAGCAACGCCAAAGGTTCGGCCGCCGATGCGCAAGCGGAGATTGCTCCCGAAGCCATTTGCGGGGAGTTGCCCGCGGGGTTCGATCCCCAGACCTACTCGACTCGGCCGTTTCGCATCAAGGGATGGCTCCACGATGGCGATGTGTTTGATCTCGGAGGCCGCGTGTTGCAGGTGCTGGCGACGCCGGGTCACACTCCGGATGCCATTTGCCTGTTTGATCGCAAGAACGGCTTGCTCTTTACCGGGGATACGTTCTATCCCGGACCGATATTCTTGTACCGGCCGGAAACGGACCTCGACGACTACGTGGCGTCGGTGAAACGCCTGGCGGCGCTCGCACCGCACTTGCATCTGCTTCTGACGGCGCACAACATTCCCACGGCCCAGCCATCGGTTCTGCGGAAAGTGGTCTCCGCCATCCAAGCGGTGCGCGCCGGGAAAGTCGCGCCGGTGAAGAAGGACGGCAAAAAAGAATACCGGTTTGAAGGATTCTCGTTCTTGATGGGCGATTCGAAATGACCTTCTCCTAAGGAGGACGGCACGATGCGCAAGTCCCCGGCGCTTATTTCCACAATCCTCACTCTGGCAGGCATGACCTTCGCGGGGCCGCGCGCTTTCGCGCAGAATCGCGCGTCTCCCGTGACCTACACGCTGAAAGCCACGCCCAAGACGGTGGCGTGGGGTTATTACGATGCTGCGGCCGAGCCTGTCTTGCGCATCCAGTCCGGTGATACGGTTATCTTCGAGACGCTGCTTACGAACAGCCCTGCCGGTCTGGAAAAAGCGGGGCTTCCGCCGGACCAAGTCCAGCAAAACCTGCGCGACATCTACAAGGAGATCACCACCCACGGGCCCGGCGGGCACATCCTCAACGGACCGGTGTACATCGAAGGAGCGGAGCCCGGCGACACTCTGGAAGTCCGCATCGAGAGAATTGATCTGGCGATTCCATACGCCTACAACGGTTTCCGGTTCGGTGCGGGCTTCCTGACGCAGGACTTCACCTACTCCAGGATAAAAATCATTCCGCTGGACCGGGAACGCATGGTGGCCAAATTCGCGCCGGGAATTGAGATTCCTCTGCGTCCCTTTTTCGGCAGCATGGGCGTGGCGCCGCCGGAATCCTACGGGCGCATCAGCAGCGCCCCGCCGGGAGTCCATGCTGGAAACATGGACAACAAAGAGCTGGTGGCCGGAACGACCCTGTTCCTTCCCGTGCATGCGCGCGGGGCGCTATTTGAAATCGGAGACGGCCACGCGGGCCAGGGAGACGGCGAGGTGGACATCACGGCGCTCGAGACTTCGCTCGTCGGCAAGCTGCAATTTATTCTGCGCAAAGACCTGAAGATCAAGTATCCGCGCGCCGAAACACCGACGCACTATATCGCCATGGGTTTCGACGATGACCTGAGCGAAGCGACGCGCATCGCGGTGCGTGAAGCGATCGATTTTCTGGTGACCGAAAAACATCTCTCCCGCGATGATGCCTACATGCTCGCGAGCGTCGCCGGGGATTTGCATATCACGGAGCTGGTGGACGGAAACAAAGGCGTGCACATGATGATCCCCAAGGCGGTCTTCGCCTCGGCAAAGTAAGGGAGCTATGCGTACGACCCGCGCCAACCGAGAACTAATGGCGGCCTCAGGGCGCTATCGAGGGGTGAATTTGGCGAGGTCGTAGATGCCGAGGGCCTTCTCGATCTTGGCCACCTGGTCTATGGCCTTTTCGAAGCCGTCGCCGGCGAAAAGCTGCTGCTCCTTTTTTTCCATTTCCTCGCCAATGGCGTCGTATTCCTGCGGAGAAACGACGGAGCGGAAGGCGGGAAACAGAACGGTGTCCTCGCGCGCCGCGTGCGGACGATACATGCGCAGGAAAGTGTGAATGTTCTGCAGGAGCCTGCGGCGGCCGGGCTCGCTTTTCAGGGAAGACAGCGTGGCCAGGCCCTCGATGGCATCAGTCACGCGGCGGCCTGCGATGTGCTGCTCGCGAAGGACAGTCACGAGGTCGACCAGTTTGCCGGCTTTTTCGAACCGCGGGAAGAGAAACTCCTCCTCGTCCTTTTCGTGGTAGTTTTCGATGAAATCACGAACCACCTGGGCGGATTTGGCGACGAGTTTTGGATCGAACATATTCTTTTCCGCGATGCGGCGGGCGACTTCCTCGTAAATCAGGAGCACGCGGTCGAGAACGCCGTGTTCGCGCATTAAGTCTTCCGTCGCGGGAACTTCCTCATCTTTTTCTTCTTGGGCTTTTTCCTGGGAGCGGCCCCAGGCGGCCAGGCTGCCGCCCTGGGGCAAAAGCATTCCTGCGCCGACCACCGTACTCATGCGGAGAAAGTTGCGACGGTCCTGTTCCAACTCCACTTTCATAAACCTCCCCTTATTGTTGAGGCGTGCCGCTGGGCCCTGCCAGTTTCCTTTTTCCGCGCAGCGAGGTCAATGCCGAAGAATGCGGGTTGTAGAAAGATCGCAAATAGGGAGCGAAGAATCCGGGCCAGACCCGATTACCCCATGGAGGTAAAGTGCTCCGGCTGAATCTTGTACATGACGCGGACTTCGCCCGGCTGGCGGAAGGGATACTTGTCCTTGCCAAGGTATTTTTTGGCCAGGCTATCAATGTGCGCGTCCGCCCCTTTCTCGGTAATCTCCGCGACGCGCCCGCGGATTTCCAGATAGCGATAGGGATTCTCCGGGTCTTGAATGGAGACGGCCACGCGCGAGTCCCGCCGGACGTTGCGGTCCTTCTGGCGGCCGCGCGCGGAGTTGACGCGCACCTGCTTCCCGTCGAAATCCACCCAGACGGGCGTGACTTGCGGGCTTCCGTCGGGCATCAGCGTCGCCAAGTTTCCAAACGCGGGTTTGCGGAAGAGATCGAGGTATTTTTCCGGAAGCTGATCGGCCATAGAGTCCTCCCAGGAAATTCGATGCGACGAAAACGATTTTACCCTATCCCGAAAGGATTCTGCTGCCATTCCTTGTGCCCGAACCTTACCTTCGTTTGCTGCGCTGGCATAGCGCGCGGAAGTAGGGCATCCTATGCAGCGCGCGGATTGATTTCACGTCACGCGCGATTAGGGAGGATTCGATGCGGCGTTTGTGCATGGCACTGGCCGTTTTTGGCATGTTGGTTGGAGCGCTGATTGAACGCGATGCGCGCGGACAGGCTCAGGCGCCGCGGCGCATTGCGATTCGCGCGGGAAAGCTGATTGACGGGAAGAGCGACCGCGCGATTGCGAATGCGCTGATCTTGGTGGAAGGCGACAAAATTGTTTCAGTCACGCCCGGGGGAAATGCGCCAGCCGGAGTGGAAGTGGTGGACCTTTCTCATACCACGGTGTTGCCGGGGCTGATTGACCTGCACACGCACTTGCTGCTGCAAGGCGACATCACCGCGGCAGACTACGACGAGCAACTCCTGAAGCAGTCCATCGCGTACCGCGCCATCTTGGGGGCGCGCAACGCGCGCATCGCTCTCGAGCACGGCTTCACGGTGCTGCGCGACCTGGAAACTGAAGGCGCGATGTTCGCGGACGTGGACGTCAAGACGGCGATCGAGCGCGGCGAAGTGCCTGGCCCGCGGCTGCAGGTGGCTACGCGGGCCATGGCGCCGACGGGAATGTATCCGCTGCTGGGTTATTCGTGGGAGTTGGAGATGCCGCACGGCGTGCAGCCTGTGGATGGAGTGGAGAGCGCGCGGAAAGCTGTGCGCGAACAGGTGATGCACGGCGCGGACTGGATCAAGTATTACTCCGACCGGCGATATTTCTACGGAAAGGATGGCGTGCTGCATAGCTGGGTGAACTTCACCGATGACGAGGCGCGCGCGATTGTGGACGAAGCGCACCGCATCGGCAAACACGTGGCGGCGCACGCGATTGGTTCGGACGGAATCGCGGCGGCGCTGCGCGCGGGAGTGGACACCATCGAACACGGCGACGGTCTAACCGACGAATTGATGGACATCCTGGTGCAGCGAGGCGTGACGTGGGTGCCGACGGTTGCCGTGGGGGCGTACGTGGCTCCGGGACGGCAGGGAAATTGGGTGAAGATGGTGGAGACGGAAAAGGCGGCGTTTGGCCGCGCGCTCAAAAAAGGAGTGCGCATCGGGTTTGGGACCGACGCGGGCGGGTTCTCATGGACGGAGTTTCCGCAGGCGCGCGAGTTCAAATACTACGTGGACTATGGAATGACCCCGATGCAGGCTATCCGCACGGCAACAACGACGGCAGCAGAGGTGCTGGGGATGAGCGACCGCGTGGGCAGCATCGAGGCGGGGAAGCTCGCGGACCTCGTGGCGGTTTCGGGCGATCCCCTGGCGGACATCACGGAATTGGAGCGCGTGAAGTTCGTGATGAAGGGCGGCGTGGTGTACAAAAACGAATTGCACTGAGCCAGCGTGCGGAGTGTGTAGCGTTCGCAAGGCGCGGCGGTATGCCGCCAAATCAGTGTAATATTGCTGAGGAACCCGTGGGGCGGTCGCTCAGATGGACAGAGCAGGAGTTTCCTAACTACCGCGCTCTGCTCCGGTTTTTGGAAGCAGCTGAAGCCCAGGCGTTAGGCTGCGACCTTGACGGAAGCCTATGAACAATAACCCCTACCTGAGCCCGCAGTTGCGAAATGCCTTTGCTGTGTTTGCTGCAATAGCTGGACTGATAGGCGTTGCTGTCACGCTCTTGACGGCACCGAGCAGAATGCGGACCGCGGCCTTACTGTTTCTCTTCGGTCTCGCCATTGTCCTGGCTATCGCAATCGGCATTCCCGAGATTTTGAAGTACGCTCGGGCGGCCCGAGCCCTGCCTTCGGATACCGAACTGGACAGTCTTGGCACTGCCTACGGCGTAGAGCAGGCAACGCACGGTGACATAGGGTGGATCGCTAAGTTAGAGGCGTCGGTGTACTCAAAGGAGGATGCAATCCCCGAACACCTCCTTTCAGAATGGTATTCTATGAATCCGACAGGCTTTTCGATTATTAAGGCTGCAGATGGACGGCCAACTGGCCATCTTGACATCCTACCTCTTCGACCGGCGACGCTCGAAGCCTTTCTCAGGGGCGACATTGTCGAACACGAGATACGCGGTGATTCACTCTACTCGGTACGGGATCGCAGCTTGATTAGACACCTGTATGTCGAGAGCATAATTCTCCTGCCCAGGCCGCACTCAAGAGCTGCCGCGATCGTCGCCGTTCTGTCGAATTTATCTTCCATCATCGAGAGGATAACGCATCTACAAACGGTAGAACGCATATACGCGATTGCTGCGACACCTTCAGGTGAGAGGCTAATGCGGCGACTAGGGTTCGACTTGGTCAGTCAAGGTGAACGCCGTAAAGACGGGCACAATCTATTTGGCGCTCAGCCGTCTGTCTTAGCGAGTGCGATCTTGGCAATATGCGGAAGCAGAGTCGCTCAGGGCGATGCAGTATGGGGACTCACGAGAGGTTTATGATAAAAATAATCTGTGGGGCTGTAGCTCAGATGGATAGAGCAACGGTTTCCTAAACCGTTTGTCGCGAGTTCGACTCTCGCCAGCCCCACCATACTCAGACTAGTTTCTCGAGGTCTTCCGCAGCCAAACCAGCGTCGCGCAGGATACTTTTCAGAACTTTGGGATGCAGGATTCTGGAGGCGTGGAACGGCACGGTTACACGCTTACCGGCCACATTCTTGTAAATCCTATGGCTCCCGCTCTGCCGTGCGAGGGAAAAACCGGCCTTCTCCAACGCTGCAATGATCTGGCGGGCGGTGAGCCGCGGGAGCTTCGGCATCAGACCGGAACTTCAACCGTCGAAAGGCTTACGGAGGTGGGTTCGGGGATTTCCTCGCCATTCGCACGACGATCTTCGATGTGCAGGCGGATGGCGTCTTTGATGTTTTCCACGGCCTCTTCGTAGGTGTCTCCCTGGCTGTAACAGCCCTGAAGCGCCGGGCAGGAAACAAAGTAGCCGTCTGAGTCGCCTTCCACAATGATGGGAAGCGTGAGATTCTTCATGGCTGAATTATAAGCCCAATGCGGCGTCCCGCCAATCGGATTCCCCGCGCCGCACCGTATCAAACACAATGAGCATCTCGGGACGAGTGTCGCGAGTTCGACTCTCACCAGCCCCACCATTCTAGAAGTTGGGTGGTGGAAGTTAGAGGTTAGAAGGCAGGACGAACACCCCAACAGACTCCTTCACCAAGGAAGGCGTTGAATCCCTGCTAGGAAAGACTCTGCCGGAAGCGCAGAAGCGTTACTCATAATAGACTCACTTTCACATTGATAATTCGTTGGAGAATTTCTGCGATAGGATTCCTTTAGGCAAGGGCAACAAAGGGTCTCGGCCTCTTGGAATCCGGAAAGCCATGGGATCCACTGGACAACGGTTCACAGTCCTGATCGCAGACGACTCTGCCATCCAGCGCAAACTGGTGGAGAACGCCCTTTTCGGGGAGGCCTACTCCCTGCTCTTCGCCACAACCGGCCAGGAAGCCCTGGATCTTTTCGCGGAACACAGGCCCGAGTTGCTGATTACCGATTGGATGATGCCGGACTTCAGCGGGATCGAGATTTGCCAACTCATCCGCGAACAGTTTCAGGATTCCT
>DASQHY010000039.1:0-23841 GCA_035631855.1 Candidatus Acidiferrales bacterium | reverse complement strand
CAGCGGGAAATGTACCGAGCGGGGTAAGGCCGGATGGCCGTGCGCGGAAGATTCTCGTCGGCAATCTCGGGACCGAATAAAACAATGCGCGCATCGAGAGCCAGCAAGTTGCCGGGCGCAGCGACCAGGGGATTGATGTCGAGTTCTTTGATGCGGCGCTGCTCGACCACCAGGCGGCTGAACCTCACCAGGGCTTGCTCCAGAGCCGCGAGGTCCACGGAGGGGCGCCCGCGAACCCCTTTCAGGGCTTTGAAGACGCGGGTTTGCTCCATCAGGCGCTGCGCGAGAGTGGTGTTGAGGGGAGGAAGGGCGAGGGCGCGGTCGCGATACACCTCGACAAGTTGTCCGCCGGAGCCAAAGAGAATTACGGGGCCGAATTGCGGGTCCACGCTGCTGCCCAGGATCAGTTCGTAGCCTTCCAGGCGTACCATGGGCTGCACCGCGACTCCCAGAAAAGCGCTGCGGCCGGCTTTGGAAACAACGGAGTTCTCGATGTCGCGATAAGCTTGCCGAACCGCGTCCTCATTCTTCAAATCCAGCTTCACACCGCCAACATCGGTTTTGTGAGTGATGGTTTCCGAATGAACCTTGAGAACCACAGGGAAACCCATGGCCGCGGCGAGTTCCACGGCATTTTTTTCACTGCGCGCTACTTTCGTCGGGACCGTGGGGATCCCGTACAGGGAAAGGATCTCCTTCGATTCCACTTCCGTCAGGAGCGTGCGGCCGGAGGAAAGGGTTCGCTTGAGGATCCCTTCCGCTTCGCGGCGAATGGGCGCGGTCATTTCCGGGTCGTCGGAAACCATCGGCGTCTCATAGAGACCGCGGATCTGATAGCTGTACCGCCACATATATTCGAAAACGCGCGCAGCGGTGTCTGGATAAGCAAACGTGGGAATCCCCGCGGCATTGAGAATGGATTCGCCGGGAGCAATCACCGCACCGCCCATCCAACTGGCCAGGAGCGGTTTGCCGTGGTCCTTGGCGAAGGGCTTCAAGCGCTCGGCGACCTGCGCGGGATCGGTCATGCCCTGCGGGGCAAGAATAACCAGCAGGCCGTCGCTGTGGGGATCGGCGATGGCGATTTCCAGGGCGCGAGCGTAGCGCTCCGGGTCGGCGTCGCCGAGAATGTCAATGGGATTGGCGCGGCTCCAGTGCGGCGGAAGGAGTTGATTGAGCGCCTGGATGGTTTGCTCCGAAAGCGGCGCCAACTCGCCGCCGTGGGCGATGAGCGCATCGGTGGCCAGAACTCCGGGGCCGCCGGCGTTGGTCAGGATGGTCAGGCGCGGGCCGCTGGGGCGCGGTTGCTTCCCCAGGGCCTCGGCCATGTGAAACAAGTCGGAGATGGCCTGGACGCGCAGGACGCCGCAGCGGCGAAACGCGGCGTCGAAAACCTCATCGCTTCCGGTCATCGCGCCGGTATGCGAGGAGGCGGCCCGCGAGGCTTCTTCCGAGCGCCCGGCCTTGATGACGATGATGGGTTTGGTGAGAGCAACTTCGCGAGCCGCGGACAAAAACGACCGCGCGTCTCCGATGGATTCCATGTAAAGCAGAATGCTGCGAGTGTGCGGGTCTTCACCGAGAAAGGAAATCAAGTCGCCCCAGCCCACATCCAGCATGGAACCGGTGGAGATAATGGCGCTGAATCCGACCTGCTCGCGCAGGCTCCAATCCAAGATGGCCGTCAAAAGCGCGCCGCTTTGGCTTAGGAAAGCAACGTTGCCGGGGCGGGCAATGTCGTGGGCAAAAGTGGCGTTGAGGCCCAGATGAGGGTTCATCATCCCCAGGCAGTTGGGTCCGACCAGGCGCAGATTGCCGCGGCGAATTTCGGCGAGGATCTGGCGTTCCAGCTCGGCGCCTTCCGGTCCCTTTTCCTTGAAGCCCGCGGAAATCACAACGGCGGAGCGAACGCCCGAGGTCACGCACTCTTGCATGACTCCGGGCACCGTGGCTGCCGGCGTGACAACCACGGCGAGGTCCACCGGCTCCGGGACAGCGGCAATGTGCGCGTAACACCGGATTCCCATGATCTCGCTGCGATGCGGATTGACCGGGTAGACCCTTCCGCGGAACGATCCGGTGAGCAGGTTGGCGAGGACGGTGCGCCCGACGCTGCTTTCGCGGTCGGTGGCGCCAATCACAGCCACGGACGCGGGGGAAAAGAAGCAAGCGAGAGCCGAGCGGGGCGCGGATTCGGTGAGGGTATTCGTTCCCATGAGAGTCTGGTGTTCCCCGAACGCGGAAATTGTAACACTTGGAAGTAGAACAAGCGTGGAGAGGCGCGGAGCGGTCAGATGTCGGTCAGCGCGGCGAATGGCAGCGCCACTCGAACGGCATTCAAAACGGCGGCCAAGTCGATGACCTCCTGGGCAATGGCTCCGCCAATGGGAGGAAGAAGGCCGTAGGCCGCCGCGATCATGCCGAGAACGCTCAAGGCCATTCCCCCGACGGCGCTCTGCAGCGCGATCCGCCGCATGCGCCGGCCGATGTGAATCAGCTCGTCCACTTTCCCCAGCGAAGCCTCCAGGATGACTGCGTCGGCGGCCTCGGAGGTAATATCGCTGGTCAATCCAAAAGCCACACCCACAGTGGCGGCTTGCATGGCCGGGGCATCGTTGATTCCGTCGCCCACAAAAAGAGTCTTCTGCCGGGCGGATTCCACGCGGACAATCTCAACTTTTTCCTCGGGACTCTTCGCGGAATGGACTTCCCGGATGCCTGCCAACTCGGCCAAATAGCGAACCTCCGAATCGCGATCTCCGGAGACCAGCATCACGCGGGTAACGGCGTGGCGCGGCTTGAGGTGCTCCACGAAGGAGCGCGTATCCTTGCGCGGCGCGTCGTGAAAATGAAACGACGCTGCAAAGTTCCCGTCTAGGAAAACCAGACATTCGAGGCCCGGAGCCGCCGGAGGAAGGGCTGCGCGTTGTGCAGCAGCCTTTTGCCGGCCGGTGATCCACAATTCGTGTCCGCTGACGGTTCCACGCAATCCTTCGCCCGGCCGTTCGCTCATCCTTTCCGCGATCTCGAGGACCAGTGCCTGGCTCTCCGCGGCGTCGAGAACTGCGCGGGCCAGAGGATGCTTCGAATACCGCTCCAAGCTCGCCGCCAGCCGCAAGACTTCGTTCTTTTCAAACCCGGGCGCGCAGTGAATTCCGGCCAAGGAGGGTTTCCCGTACGTGAGGGTTCCCGTTTTGTCGAAGATCATGGTGCGGCACAAATCCATTTGCTCGAGCACCGCGGGATTCTTCACGATGATGGCGCGGCGCGCCGCGAGGGAAATCGCTCCCAGCACGGCGACAGGAATGGCGATCAACAACGGGCAGGGAGTGGCCACGACGAGGACCGCGAGAAACCGGTGGGATTCGCCAGTGATGAGCCACGCGAGCAGGGAAAGCAGCAGCGCGACCGGCGTGTACCAAGCCCCCAGCTTGTCACCCAAACGGCGCAAACGCGGCCGCCGCTGTTCGGTTTCCTGCATCACCCGCATGATGCTCGCGTATCGTGAATCCACTGCGAGTTTTTCGGCGCGGATGGTGAGGGCGGACTCTCCGTTCACGGAGCCCGAAAGAACCTGGGAGCCGGGTGTCTTCGAGATTTCGAAAGGCTCACCGGTCAGGTAGGCCTCATTCATCTTGCCGTGGCCTTCGAGGACCACGCTGTCCACGGGGCAAATCTCGTGCGGGAACACCACGAGGCGGTCGCCCACAGCGACATCTTGCAAGGCGACGTCGTGGAGGGCGCCGTCCACCTGACGGTGGGCCGACTGCGGCATGCGCTTGGCCAAGGCGTCCAGCACGGAGGAGGCGCGGCGGCTGGCAAGCTGCTCGAGGGACGCTCCGCCCGAAAGCATCAACACGACGATGCATGCCACCAGATACTCTCCGAGGAACACCGCCGTGACGATGGACATTCCCGCCAGCAAGTCGGAGCCAAATTCACGGATCAGGGCTTTGCGGATGAGGGTGACAACCAGAGGCGCTCCGCCGAGGACGAGAATTACATAGAGCGGCGCATTGGCCGTAACGGGCGGCGCGTGCACGAAGTACCGCAGCACCAGATGAATCAGGATTCCCGCGGTGGTAAGGATGGCGATGGAGAGTTCGTTGAACCAGCTCCACTTCCAAGCAACCCGGGGCGGAGGCCGGCGAAACGCGTCGAGCCTTGGCCGCCGGTCACCGACCCCGGGAGCGGGCAGCGCAGTGGACGTTGGCGTCACTGTGCGCTCGATGGGCCTCCCCCGCGGACGGTGAGAACCGGGCATGCCGCCTTGGCCACAACTTTGTGAGCGATGGGCCGGGAGAGATGCGTGGCGACGGCGACAGGGCCGGCGAGGTGGCGCACTCCTAGGACGATCAAGTCCGCATGGTGAGCGGTGGCTACGTCCAAAATCTTGTCCGCGGGGTCTCCGTACTCGACGGCAAACTTTGGTTCGCACCAGAATTCCGCATCCGGAGGAAGCAGGTTTTTGAGCAGCCGCAGCGTGGAGTCCACATAGTTTTCGGGATGAACCAACTCCCCCGTTGCCGGAGGCGGGATGACATGCAAGAGCGTGAGCCGCGCCTGGTTCTCTTGCGCCAGAGAAATCGCAAAGGGGGCGGCGGCCAAAGCCTCCGCTGAAAAATCGGTGGCGTACAGGACCTCGCGAATTTGCAGTTGACGGTCCAAGTCCGGGGAAAGGTGCGGCCCGACGGTCAGAACCGGGCACTTGGCCTGACGGAAAATCTTCTCCGCAACGGAGCCGAGGACGACTTTGCCTAGCCCCGTCCTTCCGCGCGTGCCGAGCACGATAAGGTCAATCTGTTTTTCGTCGAGCAAGCTGGACACCACTTCCCAGGTGTCCCCTTCGCCGATGACCACTTCATGGGGAATGCTTTGCAGCCGGCTATGCAAGCGATCGGCATCCGCTTGCGCCTGGACTCTGGATGCTTCGTTGATCGTGGCCCAGGTTCCCGGAGGCGCGGCCGCGTACATCTCCAGCGCCTTCACGTGCACCCCATAGACCTTTGCACCGTAGCGGCCCGCGATGCCCAGGGCGTACGGCAGGGCGGCCTCAGCGGCGGGCGAGAAATCCGTTGTAAACAGGATGTTGTTTAGGGTGATCCGTGTTTTGGCATCGAGCGCTTTCATGGGACACCTCCAAAGCTCCTGATCATCTGTACTGCACCGGTGGCCGGCAGGCTGTGACCCGCATCACTTCTGGGAGTGATTGCTGTCACATCGCTATGAATGCGCAGCGTTTAGGCTGATTGGTGGGGATGCAATGGCACCAGCAGAAGCGGCCAACGGAATCCCGTTGAGGAGAGGCCATGGAAAAGCGTCACGAATATCGCCTGAGCGCGACCTTCCTGGGCGCACGAGGCGGCGTGGTTCATGCAGAGGGAATCGAGCCTGCAATCAAGTTTTACCCGCCGCCGGAATTTCTCGGCCGGGCCGGGGAGTGGACCCCAGAGCATTTTCTGGTTGCGTCGGTAGCGAGTTGCTACGTCAGCACGTTTTCCGGCATCGCGGAGGTGTCCAAGTTCCAGTTCCTTTCGCTCAAGCTGGACGCCGCAGGAGTGCTGTCCAAGGACGAAGGCGGTTTGCGGTTCACCGAGATCAAGCTGCACCCGGTCCTGGTGATTGCGCGAGAAGAGGATCGGGAGCGAGCCGTGCGGCTGCTGGAGAAGGCGGAACGGTCGTGCCTGATTGCGCGATCGCTGACCTGCAAAGTGGTCCTTGACCTGGCCATCCACGTCGAAGAAGAGCTGCTGGTGCCGGAAAAAGCGTAGGCCCGCCGAGATTCCTCCGGCCTGAAGTGAAGCTCAGGCGGAGACCGTTCCAGACACCCGCCACCATCCAGATTCAAAACACTCTGCCAATTTGGCCGACTCGGGCCCTTTTGTCCCCACGCATCCTGCTTTTCAACGGCAATGATCTACCTCAAGATGAATCTGCCGGGGGAGACACGAAATGATTGCCGAAGACTTGTTGGCAGAGGTAGCGAGGCGCGCCAGCCGATACTTGGAATCTGTAAAGAATCGGCGAGTCCCGCCGTTACACGAAGACATCTCGCGTCTGGTGGAACTGGGAGGGGCTCTGCCTGAAGAGCCTTGCGATCCCGAGACTGTCATCGCGCTGCTCGACACCATTGGCTCCCCTGCAACCGTAACTTCCACCGGCGGCCGTTATTTTGGATTCGTCACCGGCGGGACACTCCCGGCGGCGCTCGCAGCCAACTGGCTGGCCGGGGCGTGGGACCAGAATGCCGGCCTTTGGGTGATGTCCCCGGTGTCGTCAAAGATTGAGGAGATCGCCGGGGCCTGGCTCAGGGAGATTTTCGGGTTGCCTCCTTCGTGCGGCGTCGGATTTGTGACGGGAGCGACGATGGCGAACTTCACCGGGCTTGCCGCAGCCAGGCACGCGCTCCTCAAACGCGCGGGGTGGGATGTGGAGGAGCAAGGCTTGTTCGGCGCGCCGGAGATCCGCGTTGTGCTGGGCGCGGAAGCGCATGTTTCCGTGAAGAAGGCGCTTTCCCTCCTGGGGCTTGGCCGGGCTCGCATGACGATTGTGGCTTCGGATCATGAGGGCCGCATGAAGCATGACGCAATGCCTCCGCTCGACAATCGCACCATCATCTGCATCCAGGCCGGCAACGTGAATACCGGAGGATTCGATCCCGCCGCGGAGATTTGTTCGCGGGCGCGCCGGGCAGGAGCGTGGGTTCACGTGGACGGAGCGTTTGGCCTGTGGGCCGCCGCAGCGCCTTTGCGCGCTCATTTGATGAAGGGAGTTTGCGAAGCTGATTCCTGGGCAACGGATTGTCACAAATGGCTGAATGTTCCCTACGACTCGGGTCTCGCATTTGTGCGCAACCCGCAAGACTTGAGCGATGCGATGGCGGTCAGCGCCGCGTATTTGCAGACCAGCAACACACGCGAGCCCGCTTACTTTACGCCCGAGGCTTCGCGGCGCGCCCGAGGCGTGGAAGTCTGGGCCGCGCTCCGCTCGCTGGGGCGGCGCGGACTGGCGGAGATGGTGGAACGAAACTGCCGGCTGGCGGCGCGTTTCGCGGAGCGGCTGCGCGAGGCGGGATACACCGTGTTGAACGACGTGGTGCTGAACCAGGTGATGGTTTCGTTTGGCGACGCGGAAACGACGCGGCGGGTGATCGCCGAGGTGCAGGATGACGGAACGTGCTGGTGCGGCGGGACCGAATGGCAGGGTCACGCGGCGATGCGCATCAGCGTTTCGTGCTGGGCAACGACGGAAGAGGACGTGGACCGGAGCGTGGAAGCGATTGTGAGGATCGCGAGAAAATAGGCCGAGTCATTTCCCGGCAGGACCCAGGCCGAACGCGCGGGAGTGGAACTGCAGCGAGGCGGCGAAATGTTCGGCCACATATTTCCAGTCGTGCCCGCCGGGATAAAGATGAAACTCATGCGGGATGCCGCGCGACTGCAGCAGATCGTGAAACGCTTTTGCTCCCACGTTGAAGCCGAAATCATCTTCTGTGCCGCAATCGAAATAGATTTTCAAGCCCGCGGGGCGGGGAGCGTGGCGCGCCAGCGAGAACGGGCTGTTGCGTTCCCAGAATGCCACATCCGGCGGTGAGCCGAAGGCGCCTCCTAAAACGCGGGAAAACGCGGAGGCCTGCGCGTTGGGCTTGGTGAGAGCAGGCAGCTTATCCACCAGCGCAGCACTGTGCGCGCTGACCGAGCCGAACAACTGGGGATACCGGAAAGCCAGCCGCAGGGCGCCGTAGCCGCCCATGGAGACTCCCGCAATCCCACGAAACTGCCGTCCGCGACGGATGCGATAGCGGCGTTCGATGAACGGGAGAAACTCACGCACGAAGAAATCCTCGTAGCGTTCGCGGCCGTCGCGCGAATTGACGTAGAAACTTCTGCCGCCCGCGGGTGTGACGATGAGGAATTCGCCGAGCTGATTCTGCTCGCGGAGATCTTCCACCAGGTTCATGCCGCCGGCGTCCAGAAGAACCTGCTCGTTTTCTCCGAGTCCGTGAAGAAAATACAAGACCGGATAGCGGGCCGTTTTTTGCGTGTCATAGCCCGGCGGCAGAAGCACGCAGTAAGGCACGGCGCGGCCAAGAATTCTGCTGGAAAGCGAGAGGCACTCGGCGCGGCCTGCAGCGCGAGCCGGCAAAGCCGTCAGCGTGAAAGACAGGAAGAGGAGCGCCGGCAGATTGCCCCACCGCCGGCGTTTACTCATACCGCAGAGCCTCGACGGGGTTGAGCCGCGCGGCGCGCGAAGCGGGATACAGGCCGGCCGCCAGGCTCACCACTACGGCAAAGGCGATTGCCCCGAAGACCATCCACCACGGCACTACGGAAAGGTCAATGGGCGGCAACTCGCGGCGCGCCAAATAAAAATTGGTGCCCAGGGTGAGGGCGCGGCCGATGAGCCAGCCGAGGAGGACGCCGAAGATTCCGCCGAGAAAGCCCATCGCGCCGGCTTCGGCGAAGAAGAGTTTGCGAACGTCGGGGTCGGACGCGCCGAGCGCCTTCAGCACGCCGATTTCGCGGCGGCGCTCGAGGATGGCCATGACCAGCGTGTTGATGATCCCGAGAGAGGCCACCGCCAGCGCCAGGCTGCCGAAGATTCCCAGGAAAAGATCGAAGACGACGAAGACAAGCCGAAGACTGCGCGTAACGTCCTGAAGCGAGAAACCCGTGAAGCCCATCTTCTTGATGGCATCCTCCACTTCCTTCACTTTGGAGGGGCTGGCGACGCGCACGGTGAGGCTTGCGTAACCCGGCTTGGCGGAATTCTGGCGCAGGACGCTGCGCAAATCGTTGGCCTGCGCGATACGCAGAGCCTGCGCGACTTCCAGCGGAATGAAGACGCGGCCGCGCCCAAAGCCGCCGAACCCCGCGGCGGGCTCGGTCTCGACAATGCCGACGATCTTCAACTTTTTCTCGCGGGGAATAATGGAAAAACCCGCGGAAGAAGAATCTGCGGATGACTTTCCGGGCGCGGAGTCACCGGCTGCGGAATCGGCGGGGAGAGCTTGCCGCTCCGCATACCGCAGGATGAGTTCCTTTCCGATGAGCGTGTCGGTCTTGTCCGAAAGCTCCTTGGCATATTCGATTTGCAGAATGGCCTCGTCGGCCGAGGGTGCGGAGAAAAACGAGCCCTTCATGCCATCGAAGGCACCGTTGTTGCGCGCCGAAGCGGGCATTCCCGCAACTACCGTGGGATAGGGAGAACCAGCGAAGCGGATTTCGGTGAAGAAACGAATCTCCGGGTAGACTTCGACAACACCGGCCAGCCCGGCAATCTGCTGCCGGGCGTCTTCGTCGAGTGGCTTGGGCTCCTCGTTGGAGGGCGGGTTGTCGCGCGCGGCGCGGCCGAAGCCGCGGATGTTGACGCGAGGAGAGACGAACACGGCGTCAAACAAACCGGTGCGCAACAGGCGTTTGCTGGCAAGGTCCTGAAGGCCGACTCCCAGGGAAAGCATGGCGACCAGCGAGGCGACACCGACAGCGATGCCCAGGGTGGTCAGAGAATTCCGCAGCAGTGCTTCGCGGAGGTTGCGGCCGGCAAGCTCGGTGAGATCGCGCGTCTTCATCGTGGGCTCCCGTCGCTGACCAGCTTTCCGTCGGCCATTTGCACGATGCGGTGGGCGAAGCGCTCGGCGCGCGGGCGCTCGTGCGTGACCATGACGATGGTCATCCCCAGGGTTTCGTTGATTTCCTTGAACAGAAGCATGATTTCATCGCCCGTGGCGCTGTCGAGATTGCCGGTGGGCTCGTCGGCCAAGAGAATCGTGGGGCGGTTCACCAACGCGCGGGCCAGGGCGGCGCGCTGCTGCTCCCCGCCGGAAAGCTCGGTGGGACGGTGGGTGAGGCGCGCGCCGAGGCGCACGCGCTGGATGGCTTCGCGGACGCGGCCCGGGCGCTCCTTGCGATCCACTTCCGCCAAGCGCAGCGGGAGTTCGACATTTTCTTCGAGCGTCATTCGCGGGAGCAGGTTGAACGCTTGAAACACCATGCCGACCGTGCGGCTGCGGTGTGTGGCGAGTTCCTGGGAACTCATTTCCGCAAGGTTTCGTCCGTGTGCCAGGATGGCGCCCGAAGTAGGGCGGTCCAGGCCCGCCATCAAATTGAGCAGCGTAGATTTTCCCGAACCGGAACTGCCCAGCAGTGCGAGGAACTCCCCGGCGTGGATGCTGAGCGTCACATCATCCACGGCGCGCACGAGCGCTTCGCCCATTCGGTAGTGCCGCGTAACCTGTTCGGTGTGAAGAGCCAGCCCATCTTTGCCCGTCATCATGACGCCTCTGATGTTACTACGCACCGGGAGGTTGAGAAGTTGCTCCTGAGGAGATCGAGTGGGAAGGGAGGGCCAAGTGAATTCCCGTCTGCCGAGCGGACGAAGGTGGTTTACCGAGGTGGGATCGTGGAGGTCACTTTGTGGCATGCGCCCTGAAGGAGGCGCGCCGTTTGCTTTCGTACAGGGCCCGATCCGCGGCGCCCAACAATTTTTCGACGGTTTCTCCGTCCTGCGGGCAGATGGCGACGCCTGCGCTCACAGAAATGCGCGGCTCCTCTGCATCGGCGGCCACGCGGCTGCAAATGCGCTGCGCTACCTCTTGCGCCGCTTTTCTGTCGGTCTCCGGCAACACCAGAGCAAACTCGTCCCCTCCGTGGCGCGCCCCGGTGTCAATTGCACGGGACTGCAGCCGGATCACGTCAGCAATACGGCAGAGGGCGCGCGTTCCCACGAGATGGCCGTACCGATCGTTGACTTGCTTTAGCCCATCCAAATCGAACAGCAAGAGCGCCAGAGGCCTCCCGGTGCGCCGGGACCGCTGGATTTCACGTTCCACGGTGTCAATCAGGCGCCGGTAATTGGCCAGACCTGTCAGGGAATCGCTGACCGCCAAGTGGCGGATGCTTTCAAAGAGCTGAAGGTTGTCGGCCAAGGCGCCTCCCACCAGCACGGCGTAGCTGGTGAACTGAAGGGTTTCCGCGAAGGCAAAAGGGGCATCGAGCCTGCGTAAGGACTGGCTGGCGGCCAGACAGCACCCCACATTGAGCGCCGTGGAAAAGAAGAGCGACCGGTCGAAGGGCGCCGAGGTTTTCTTCAAGCGCCGGCGAAATCCAATTGCCGCCAGAAGAAAGAGCGCCGCGGGAAACAGGTTCCCCGGCCGCGGGAAAGGTCCTCCGGAAGCAACCACAAGCTCCGCAGGAAGCTGCAGGTGAATCGCGCCGAGCAGGGAGACCAGCAACACCACCGTCCCCAGGGCCACCAGGATCTCGCGCCGCGGACTCTGCGCTTTGGGAAGGCGCTGCTCCACGACCAGGGCGGACACGAGCAGCAAGGCCAGCAACGTCCGGCTGACGACCCACGACATGGGATCCCTCAGACTCACGGCAGACGCGGAACTGGCGGGATGGATGAAGGCGAAGCTGGAACTGCACAACACCACGCCGACGATCACGAAGCCAAAAGCGAGAACCAGCGGCAGGCGGTCCTGCGTACCGCGAAATCTCACTCCGGCGGCGATGGCAAAGATGAGCGCGAGCAGCCCGCTGGTGAATTGAAGCTGGCCGTACAAGAGCGGGTCATGGGTGTCCGGAAGACGCCGCAGCCACCACGCGAGCGCGAGGATGCCGCACCCCGACACGGCATAGAGCCAAGTCCCATGGGGTTGTTTGAGGAAATTCCAGATCCTGTCCGTCTTGCTCACAGCGGGCTCCCAAGGCTGCCCGTGTCCCGTCTATTAGTCTAGACACAACGAGGGAGGAGCGGGAACTGCTGTTCTCGCCTAGACAATACGACGAGTGGGACGCGCCATCGCCGTGCTTCCGTGACTCACGGATTCGCCTGACTTGATTTCCCGGCGCTCATGCCGAGGCGTGGGCCATGCGATGCATGCTGGAAGATTCCTGGAGAGCTGCCCACAGAATCCTTTCGGTTTCCTTTGGATCAGGAGGACACGCGATGAAATCAAATGCGCCGGCACCAATTGCGGTTAAATAAGCATCCCAGTCGGCAAAATGCGAAAGAATAATGACGGGGGCAGCCGGCCCCGACTCGCGCAATGTTCTAATGAGCGCGCCGGAGTTGCCGGCAAGAAGAGTGTCGCTGCAAAACACAGCGCCGAAATCCTCTTGAGCCATCAGGGTTCTAGCCTCGCTCAAGTCGGCACAATGGACTGCGCGAAGACCACATTTTCTGATGGTCGCAAGGACCGCTTCCATGGTTTCACCCCCGCAGCCAATGACCAAGACCGGCGCGACACTCATCATCTCTCCCCCTCCGGAAACGGTTACCGCATCGTTTCCTTCGCCCGATTCCATTCGTTGCGAACAAAGACAAGCCGCCGGGACACGCCCGGCGTCTGCTATCCAGACTACCTAAGCAGTCACAAAACTTTGCAGCGCCGCGCGGTTGGAAATCATCAGCGTCGAACCCTTGAGGACGACAAAGCGCCGATTCTTGAATTCGGCCAGAGTGCGCGTGACCGTTTCGCGGGTGGTTCCGATAAACTCGGCAATCCCTTCATGGGTCAAGGGCAGCCTAATCTGGGTTCCTTCCCTTGTCTCTTTCCCTCCGGCAGACCATTCCAGCAGGAGCTTGGCCAGTTTCTCAGGCGCCGAGGCGGTTAGGCCGAGAGTGCGCAACTGTTCGCAAGCCGCTTGGTAGTAGGAACCTAACTGCCGGACCACGCCCTGGTAGGCCTCGGGGTGTTTGGCAATGAAACGCAGGAAGTCATCGCGGCGGATGAAGGCGACTTGGCAGGGATGCAGCGTTTCCGCCGTGGCTTCATAAGGGCTGCCCGAGAAAGTCGGCATCAAACCCAGCACCTCGCCGGGTTTCGCAATTCTCAAGATCAGCGTTTTTCCTTCGCTGGAACTGACCGAGAGCTTTATCTCGCCTTCACACAGCACGAACACGCCGCGAGGTTCCTGCCTCTCCATAAACAGGACGGCGCCGGCGGGATAAGCGGAGGTGGATTTGATGGCATTGAAATCCTTCAGTGCCGCTGAGGAAAACTGGCAGAAGAACCCTTCCGCCCGGTATTTGCATTTCGTGCAGTTCTCAACCTGTTCGAATCCGTAAGGACCACGCATGCTAGGCTCCTTCCTGCTGAACTGACTGCCGGCCGCGCATTGCTTCCTCGGCAAAGAATTTCGTCATCGGAGTGTCGGCCAAAAAGTCGGCGCGAGTATTGCTGTAAATCTCGGAGAGCAACTGTCTACCCGCCGGATCGGCAAACGTGACTTCGCGCAAGTCCAATGACAGCTTCTTGGAATCGAGGACGGAGGCCAGAGACGCCCATACCCTTTTGAGTTCTTCTACCCACGGCCCGGCGATCCTGCCCTCAAGTTTAATGAGTCTTGCTTCAGGCATTTCTTGAACCGTAATCTTCAGCACTTTCGGCCTCGCTACGAAACTGGACATGTGCCCTAAGGGCAGGCAGGATGCCAAAGCAGTATGGCTCACGAAAGAGGCTGTATCAGTATGAAAGAGAATGGCTTAGAGAGGCCGAGTGGCCTTATCCTGTGATCGTTGCGGGGGGGGTGACGACAGCGGAGCGGCGGAATGTCGTCAGGGTGGCTAGATGTAGTCTCCGCGTTTAATGCCCAGCTTTTTCATTTTGGAATTCAGAGTGGTCCTTTTCAGACCGAGACGGGCTGCGGCACCCTTCGGGCCTCCGATCATCCCCTTTGTTTCGCGGAGAACTCGAAGGATATGCTCTCGGTCTGCGGTTTCCAGGGTGGGGTCGGATGGCGCTCCACTCTCCTCGACTGCGATCTCGAGTTCGGCAAGAGGAGCGCGTAAGACACGTCCGGTTGAGAGAATCACGGCGCGTTCTATGAAGTTCTCCAGTTCCCGAATGTTGCCCGGCCAGCGCCATTTTATGAGGGCCTGCATCACCTCCGGCGGGATCGTCTCAATTCGTTTGTTCATTCGCCGGGCGTGCCTGTTCACGAAATAATTTACAAGCAGGGGAATATCTTCCCGCCGTTCGCGCAGAGGAGGAATCGTAATGGGAAAAACTCTCAAGCGGTAATACAGGTCGCTCCGGAATTGGCGGTCCGCGACCATCTGCGCGAGGTCGCGGTTCGTTGCCGCCACCAGCCGCATATTCACCGGAATCGTGCGCGTGCCGCCCAGCCGTTCGAATTCTTTCTCTTGCAGCGCGCGGAGGAGTTTCGGTTGCAGCTCGAGGGGAAGATCTCCCATTTCGTCGAGAAACAATGTTCCCTGATGCGCCAACTCCAGACGGCCAATTTTTTGAGAAATGGCCCCCGTAAAGGCGCCCTTTTCGTGCCCGAACAATTCACTCTCGAGCAGCCCGGTGGGGATGGCCGCACAATTCAGTCTCACCAGGGTTCGTTCTCGCCGGGAACTCAGTTGATGAATGGCGCGGGCAAAGAGGTCCTTCCCGGTGCCTGTCTCCCCCAAGATCAGGACCGTTGCGTCGGTGGCCGCCACCGTGCGGACCTGGTTCACGACGGTCTTTAGCCCAGGGCTTTCGCCAACGATGTCCTCAAAGCCGTACTCGGCATTGAGCTCCTGCTCAAGATAACGTTTTTCCTGCTCGGCTCTGCGCAGAGCTTCCTCAGCTTCCTTCTTTTGCGTGAGATCCCGAATGACCGTGAGGACAATGCGGCCTTCCGCGGTCTCCACGGGACCCAGCATGATGTCCACGGGGAACTCGCTGCCGTCTTTGCGCCGGCCGTACAGTTCCAAGCCGGCGCCCATGGCGCGCACGCGGGGCTCGGCATTGTATTCATGGCGATGAGCAGGGTGCGCCGTACGGAACCGTTCGGGAACGAGAATCTCGACGGGCTGGCCGAGAAGTTCGTCGCGGCGGTATCCGAAGAAGAGTTCGACCTGCGCGTTGGTCTCCCGGATCCGTCCCTCACGGTCGGTCACGACGATGGCGTCGGGGGAGAACTCAAAGAGCTTCTCAAACAGCACTTGAGAATGTTGGATGGTGGCTCGGGTTCCGCTCATGCACGCCCAATCTGTAGATCGTCAGGTGCCGCCGCTAAAATAATATCTCAACACGGGCAGCAAAATATATTCTCACAAGAGAACTCCATTTGAGGAGCAGTAGATTCGGCGGGTGCATCACCGCGACGATGGATCACGGGATGCGGGCACCTTTGAGAGACCCTTCTGGACGGAGAGCACTGCTAACCGCGGACAGTTAAAACCGGGCAGGTGGCGCCGGCGACAATGTGGTAGGCATCCGAACGGAGGAAATGGGTAACCGGGGTAAGACTGCCCTTGGGATAGCGGACGCCGAGAACAATCAAGTCGGCGCCGTGCCCTTCGGCCACTTCCAGGATTTTGGTTCCCGGCGCGCCACGCTCCACAATGCAATCGGGCTCCGTTCTTAGATCGGCTCCAAGAGGAACCAGTTCCGCAAGCGTGTGGCGCAGAGAATTGACTTCGTCGTCTTTCGCCCTCTCAATCAAATGCAGCAAGACAAGCTGGGCACGATGCTCCCGCGCCAGAGAGATGGCGTACGGAGCGGCAGCGAGAGACTCCGTGCTGAAATCGGTCGCATAGAGAATGCGATTGAGCTCCGCGGTGTTCCGCACTTTGGAGGACACGCCCGGGCCCACGGTCAGGACGGGGCAACGGGACTGGCGAAAAATGGCTTCGGCAACCGAGCCCAGCACAGCCTTTTGGAATCCCTTCCGGCCGTGCGTGCCCAGCACAAGCAAATCGATCTCCTTTTCCCGGATCAGCCCGGAAAGGACCGGCCAAATGTCTCCAACCTGAAGAATCAATTCGTGCGGAAACTCGCGCAGGGCGTCATCGAGGTGCTGCTTGCTGAGGCGCTGAAACTCCTCTTCTTCCTCCGCCAGTTTCGGCCAAGCGGAAGGGGGTGCCAGAGGGTAGATGTCCGGTTGCTTCACGTGAACGGCGTAAACCGTGGAACTGTAACGGCGCGCCAATTCCGCCGCGTAGGGCAGCGCCTTATCGGCTGCGGGAGAGAAATCAGTGGCAAACAGGATATGTTTGATTCGAACTTGGGAAGTGGTGTCCAGGGAATTCATGAAGCTCCGTTCGTTGTGGAAAGGCACGCAAGCCTGAAGACTTGCGTGCCCGTGCGGCCTACTTGCAAGGCCCTTTCTTGATTCCGTGTCTCTTGGTCAGAGGCGCGGCTGCAAGGGGTTCGACGACCGCCCCCCGCCGGTGCGGCATTTCCCGAAATTTCTTTGCGGAATGTCCGCTTGTTTTCCACGTTGTTTTCGCTTTCATGACCCCCTCCATCTTCCTTCCAGCCCTCCCTGCGCTTCACGAACTGCTCGAAGCGCAGGCCGGAAATTTTGGAAGCAGCGGCCGGCGACGAAGCACAACCGGCGGTGGGAAGCCGGCGCGTCGAAATTTCCTGACGCTTTGTTTGAGGTCTTCGTGCCCGGCCGCTGCCTCCGTTGGTAAAGCGTTACCCGGCGCATGGCAGAAACTGGGCCGCTCCAGTTTGGAGCTTGCCGCGCAGCAGTGACCTGAGTTCCTCGGACTCGTCTGTTCGGTGGGGCTCGAGGTCACTTTTTCGGCCTGCGTTGTCATTCCATCGCCCTACCAACGATTGCCCATTTGATATCGGAAATTGGCTCGCGGGTCTGTGTTCCACATCACACCCGATTGTGATGCGGGTCATATCGGGGAACCGCGATGCCGTCTATAGAAGAGATGGGGTTTCGTAACCGAGGAGGCGTAACCACATGAGGCAAGATCGGGAGACCTCACAAACCAAGACCGCGCGCTCCGTCAAGATCGTATGGGATCATCCGGCGGACCGGGTGAAGGCGATGCACGACGCGGTGGCTCACCGCGCCTATCGCATTTCCGAGAGCCGTGGCTTCGCGTCCGGGCATGAGCGGGAAGATTGGCAGCTTGCGGAATCTGAGATTGTGCACCCGCTGCAGTGTGGCTGCCTCGACCTGGATGGACGCATGACGGTCACGACAGATGCGTCCTGCTTCGAGCGGGGAGAGATCACCGCGTACATTGAGCCGCGGTGTGTCACGCTCTCGGGAAAGGCGTGCCCGTGCAGGGAGCGCAGGAAAGAGCAAACAGCCAAAGCAGACCTGAGGGGGGAAGTGGTGTTTCGCACCAAGAATCTGCCGTTCGAGGTGGATCCCTCGGGAGTCCGGACGCGATTCAACGGGTGCATGCTCGAACTGTCGCTGCCAAAAGCAGGCGTCACACAGGAGACGCAATGCCAGCCAAAGGCAGCTTAGGGCTGATGATTTGAAAAAGGCCGGGTATACGGAATTCACAGAAGGAGGGGGGGCATGAGAGTAAAAGACGTAATGACCACGGAGGTGGTTTGCTGCAGTCTTGAAGAAACGGCGCAGGCTGCGGCGAAGCTAATGAAGATTCAGGACATCGGAGCAATTCCTGTGGTTGCTGATCTGGGTTCCATGAAGCTCGAGGGAATCGTCACGGATCGCGACCTTTGCTGCAGCGTGGTTGCCGAGGACGAATCTCCGCACGTGGTTCGCGTGCTCGAAGTGATGACGCGCAACCCGGTCACCTGCAAAGCCGAGGATACACTGGACCATTGCGGCGCGTTGATGAAGAAGTTCCGGGTCCGCAGGCTGCCGGTTGTGGACAAACAGGGGCGCTGCATCGGGATCGTAGCGCAAGGTGACCTGGCGAGGCACACTGCGGCGGCGAAGTTCAAGGAGGTCGTCGCAACCATTTCGACTCCCGCTCACGCAAAGCGCGCCATCCACGCGGTCGCATAAAAGACGGAACCATTGTGATGAGGACGGGCCGGCGATTCTATCCCGTCGAATGCAATCCGAGAGCTAAGCAATTGCGGGAGCCGGTTCTGCGGGCCCCTGGAGGTGCTCCATGGCTTACAAACATCTGTCCTTTCGATCGGCAGCGCGTGAAAAAGTCCTTTCGGGTGCGTCCGCCCTTGCGGACGCAGTGCGAATTACGCTCGGCCCCAAATCGAAGTGCGTTCTGATTCAGAAAAAATGGGGAAAGCCCATCGTGTGTAACGACGGGCTCACCATCGCCAAAGAAATCGAACTGGAAGACCCTGAGGAAAACATTGGCGCGCAAATGATTCGCGATGCGGCGGAGCGAACCGGAGAAGCGGTTGGCGACGGCACGAGCACTTCCGTGGTTCTCGCCCATGCGATTTTTGCGGAAGGACTCCACAATGTGGCGGCCGGTGCGAGCGCCGTGGACCTCAAACGGGGTCTCGATCGCGGCGTTCGCGTGGCGGTAAAGGCCCTCCAGGGTCTTTCGCGTCCTGTGGCGAGCCGGCTCGAGAAAGTTCAGGTGGCCACAATTTCCGCACACAACGATTCCAAGATTGGTGAACTGGTCGCGGACGCGTTCGAAAAGGTCGGCGCCGAAGGAGTGATTTCGGTGGAGGAGGCGAAAACCACCGAGTCGGCGCTCGAAGTGGTCGAAGGAATGCAGTTCGACCGCGGCTACATCTCACCCTATTTTGTGACCGACGCGGAGAAGATGGAGGCCGTGCTCGAAGACCCGCTCATCCTGCTGTACGAAAAAAGAATCTCCAATCTCAAGGACCTTCTCCCGTTGCTGGAACAAATCTCAAAAGCTGGCCGGCCACTTGTCGTGATCGCCGAAGATGTCGAGGGAGAGGCGTTGGCAACGCTGGTAGTCAATAAAGTAAGAGGCGCACTTCCCTCCGCAGCCGTAAAGGCACCGGGGTTCGGCGACCGGCGAAAGGAGATTCTCCAGGACATCGCCATCCTCACCGGCGGGCAGCTCCTCGCGGAGGAGCTGGGAATCAAGATGGAGACCCTTACGCCCCAGGAGTTGGGAACGGCCAAGCGCGTGGTCATTGACAAAGATATGACCACCGTCATCGGTGGCGGCGGCGCAAAACCTGCCATCCAGGGACGGTGCGCGGAAATCCGCAAGCAGATCGAAAAGACCACCTCCGACTACGACCGCGAAAAACTTCAGGAACGTTTGGCGAAACTCACGGGGGGCGTAGCCGTCATCCGCGTGGGAGCGCCTTCCGAGGCGGAGATGAAGAATCTCAAGGAAGCCATCGAAGACGCGATCAGCGCGACCAAGGCGGCGATCGCGGAAGGCGTTGTGCCCGGAGGGGGGCTCTCATTGCTGCGCTTGATTGATTCCCTCCGAAAGGAGGAAGCCGCGTGCCAGGGGGATGAAAGAACTGGATTGGTCATTCTGCGGCGCGCCCTGGAATCCCCCACCCGTCAAATTGCCGAGAACTCGACTGTGGATGGCGGCGTCGTTGTAGATCGCATGCGCGGGGGCACGGGCAACTTCGGATTCGATGCCGCGCGTTGCGAGTATGTGGATCTGGTTGCCGCCGGGATCATCGACCCGACCAAGGTTGTTCGAGTCGCCCTGGAGAATGCCGTCTCCGTAGCCAGCGTGCTGCTGCTGGCCGAAGCAACGCTCACTGAGGAACCGGAGAGAAAGAAGGAAGCCGTCGCGACGCACGAGGCATATGCGTAGCGATTTCGTCTGGAAACCTTGTTAGACTCGGCGCGGTCGTAGGATGCCGCCGAAGGGTGGGGTAGTGCAAACGAGGATAGGCCATGAGGATTCTGCTGGCGGTCGATGATTCGAAGTTTTCCGAAGCGGCAGTGCGCGAGGTGGCCGAGCGGGGCCACACGGCGGATTCCGAAGCGAGAGTCTTAACCGTTGTTGAGCCCATGCCCGTGCCGGCAGACGGGCAAGTCTGGGGCTTCGCGCTGGATATGAATGCCATCCAGGAAGAACAGAAGAAGGCGGCCCAGGAATTGGTTGCCGGAGCCGCGGACACTTTGCGCCGGGCCGGCTGGAAGGTTTCGACGGCCGTGGAAACGGGCGACCCGAAATCCAGCATTCTTGATCAGGCTAAGGAGTGGAAGGCAGACCTGATCGTCGTGGGATCGCACGGGCGAAGGGGCCTCGACCGCTTCCTCCTCGGCAGCGTTTCGGAAGCCGTGGCGCGTCACGCGCGTTGTTCCATAGAAATAGTAAGAATCCCCAGCCCATGAGCGTCCCGAAATTGCCTTTCCCTCCCCGAGAGAACAATCACAGGACAGGATTGCAACCGAAGGCGCGGACTTTGCTTGCTGCTCTGAGAAGCTAGATCTTCTCCAACTGAACTGCGGTTACCTTGTACTCCGGCGTGCCGGTGAAGGGGTCTTGCCGCGGACCGGTGAGGAAGTTCAAGAAAACATCCACGGAATGAAAAGTCGCAAAGAGCTCTCCTGGGCTTATGCCGGAATCGATCTGCACCGGCAAGACCGCTTCTCCGTAATGGCTGCGCACGCGGACCCTCTCCTCATCCTGAAGGGACAATCGCTCCGCGTCGGCCGGCGAAATCTGGAGACAATCCACCGGGCGGAGCGAGGCGTTGGCGGTGCGCATGGTCATCGTGCCGGCGTTGAACTGGTAGAACGTTCTGCCCGAGTTCAAAACGAAGGGAAATTCATCGCTGACTTTTTCGCTGGTTGAGGTGTAATCAACCGGACGTAATCTGGCCCGCTCTCCTGCGGAAAACGCGTCGGCATGCAGGATGTCGGTGCCGGGATGGTCCTCGGAAGGGCAAGGCCACTGCAACCCTCCGTGCTCCAGACGCGTGTAACTGATTCCGGCTCCTGCTTTCCAAACCGAACGAACTTCGTTCCAGATCTCTTCCGGAGAATGAAAATCAAATTGCGCACCGCTGCCCATCGCGGCCGCGATGTCGCAGAGGATTTTCCAATCCGGCCTGGACTGCCCGAGCGGGTCGATTGCTTTCCGAACGCGTTGGATGCGGCGCTCGGCATTCATGAAGGTGCCGTCTTTTTCAAACGAGGATGCCGCGGGCAAAAAGACGGTGCCAAACTCCTTTGCGGTCTCGTTCAAAAACATGTCCTGGACTATCACGCACTCCAGGGAGCGGAGGGCTTTCCCCGTTTCATGCGCGCGAGGATTTGTCAGGAAGACATCGTATCCGATGGCCCAGAGCGCCTTCAGTGTCCCGCGCCGCGCTGCGTCCATCATCTCCATGAGGTTCAGGCCTTTTCGCGGAGGAATCGGGGCATCCCAAGCCCTTTGAAAGATGTCTCCTCCGTCCTCCAGGGAAATGGATCCCGTCAAAGACTTGGGGTCGCAACCCATATGCGCCGCGCCCTGAACATTATTCTGCCCGCGCAGCGGATTGACGCCGGTGCCGGGCTTGCCGATGTTTCCGGTGAGAAGCGCGAGGTTCACGAGACACATCACACCTTCGGTTCCCTGGCTATGCTCGGTCACTCCCAGCCCGTGAAAGCACATGGCCGGCTTATCAACCGCATAGAGCCGCGCGGCCTTGCGGATCAGGCCTGCTTCCACGCCGCAGATTTTCTCCGCGCGTTCCGCCGGCCACTCCCGGATGAACTCCTCGAATCGCCGCCCATCGGCGATCCGATGACGCATAGCCTGCTCATCGCAGAGCCCTTCCTGCAGAATGGAGCAGGCCATGGCGTTCAGAAGAGGCACGTTGGTTCCCGGACGCAACTGCAGATGGCAGTCCGCATAACGCGCCAGCTCAATGCGCCTCGGATCGATGACGATCAAATGGGCCCCGCGAAGCGCCGCCTGCTTGATGCGCGCGCCGACAATCGGATGATTCTCCGTGGAGTTCGCCCCGCAGACCAGAATGGTTCGCGCGCGTTCGATGTCTGCAAAGGAATTCGTCGCCGCGCCGGTTCCGAGCATGGTTTTCAGGGCAGCGGCGCTGGGTGCGTGGCACACGCGCGCGCAGCAATCCACGTTATTCGTGCCCAGCACGACCCGGGCAAACTTTTGCGCGAGATAGTTTTCTTCGTTGGTAGCGCGCGCCGAACCCAGCACGCCTACAGCGTCCGAACCGTGCTCGGTCACGATGCGGCGCAGCTCACCGGCCGTAAATTGAATAGCCTCATCCCATGAAACCCGTTTCCATTCTTGGCCCACGCGGATCATGGGCTGCGTCACGCGGCTCGGGGAGTGCACAAATTCAAATGCATATCTTCCTTTCACGCACAAGTGGCCGCGGCTGACCGGAGCGTCCGAAGCGGGCCTGACGGACACAATGCGATTCTCGCGCAGGCCAACAAACATTTCGCAGCCTGTGCCGCAATAGGGGCAGGTGGTTCTGGTCCATGAGGTTGGCGTGCCGAAGGACAAGATGCTGTTGTCTTCCAGCGCTCCGGTCGGACAGGTATCCACGCAGGCTCCGCAACTCACGCACCCGCTTTCGAGAAGCGTCGTTCCGGAGTCCGGCCGAATCACGGTTCTATCGCCGCGATTCCACACTTGCCAGACAAATTGTCCTTGGACCTCGTTGCAAATGCGCACACAGCGGTAGCAATGGATGCACTGCGACATGTCCACGCGAATGTAGGGGTGGGAATCGTCCGGCAGAACGTTGCGGGAGCCGCCGTCGCGATCCGCCGGAATGTCATAGAGACGGAGAACTTTGTGGAACTCCTTTTCGGGCCTATGCGGAATCGCGAAGGGGCGGGAGTCGTGAGCCAAGAGAGCCAGAAGTGTCCGCCGCGCGTTCTCGATTTCCGGCGAGTGCGTTTCGATTTCCATTCCCGCTTCCAAGGGCGTGTTGCAGGCGGTTACAGGCCTCGGCCATCCCTTGACTTGAACTACACACAAGCGGCATCCGCCGTAAGGCTTCAGTCGGTCGTCGTGGCAGAGCGTGGGGACTTCGATCCCCGCAGAGCGCAACGCGTGGAGGATGGAGATTCCTTCCGCAAAGGCGCCGGGCTTTCCGTTGATGGCTACGTGAAGCACGCGTCGAGTTCCTTTTGGTAATACCGCGAAAGGCTTTCGGCAAACTCGCCGAGCCCCGTGCCCAGGCCGCACAAGCTGGTCATCGAGAGAGCCGAAAGAATCTCCCGCCATTCGCTTTTCTGTCTTTCCCGGGCGCTTCCGGTTTTGACCACCCGGGCAAAAATTTCTTCTATGCGGCGGCTGCCCAGGCGGCAGGGCGTGCACTTACCGCAGGATTCAAAGGCGCCAAATTGGAAAACATGCTGAATCAGCTCGGGGATGGAGGTGTGCTCATCAAACGCGATGATTCCGCCGTGTCCGACGGAGGCGCCGATAGCGTGCAGCTCTTCGAAACCGAACGGGGTGTCGAACAAGTGCGGAGGGATGACACCGGCCAGCGGTCCGCCAATGATGACGCCCCGGATCGTCCCCGTCTTCAATCCGCCGCCGAGATCCTCGATGATGCTCCGAACGGACCTCCCGAATTCGATTTCATAGAGCCCCGGGCGGCGGAAGAGCGAGTTGAGCGAAATGACTTTGGTTCCGCGGCTCTGGGAGAAACCCAGCGCGTGATAGGCATCGGCTCCCTGGCTCACAATCCACGGAACCGATGCGAGGGTCTCAACGTTGTGCACCAATGTGGTTTTTCCAAATAAACCGGATTCCGTGGGATAGGGCGGGCGTGTCCTGACCTCGGGCCTCTTTCCTTCGATGGAGTTGAGAAGAGCGGTCTCTTCGCCGCAGACGTAGCTTCCTTTCCCCTTGAACACCCCAATTTCAAACGAGAACGAAGTGCCCAGTATGTGCGTCCCCAGCAAGCCATTTTCGCGAGCTTCCTCGAGCGCTTCCTTCAGAATTTCGTCTGCACGAGGATATTCATTCCGCACGTAGATGAATCCCCGGCCGGCCCCTGCAGCATACGCGGCAATCAGCATCCCTTCGATCAGGCCATGCGGATCGTCCTCCATAATGAACCGGTCGATGTAGGCTCCGGGATCGCCCTCATCGGCGTTGGCAACCAAGAATTTTTCGGCGGATGGTTGTGCGAAGACGGCGCGCCACTTCTTGCCCGTGGGAAACCCTGCTCCTCCCCGCCCGCGCAACCCCGAACCTTCC
>DASQHY010000038.1:0-38421 GCA_035631855.1 Candidatus Acidiferrales bacterium | reverse complement strand
CAGGAATGTAGGATACCGGCTGGAGCAACCAACTGTTCCAATCTGGAACTTGCCGTATTCCCCTTATTGCATCGCACCATCTCTAAAAGGGTTCCTGTCTGATCTTCACGATAGTGCTTGACGTATTTCCGGAAAAGGTACTACTATGCCGTGACAACTTCTACTGGCTTGATGCCTCATGGAATTATGGTCCCGGGCTCCTCTTATTGCGAACACACGGCATTTCTTCCAAATCGCAAGGCTAGGTTAGGAGATTGATGGATAGTCAAGTTGATCTAGGTTCGCTCTCTGCGGCACCTCCTTCTGGGACCGTTCTCATCGTGGACGATGAGCCTTATGCGCGCGATCTTTGCGGGCAGATCGCCGGGGAATTAGGTTTCCGAACACTGCTCGCGGAGACCACCGAAAAGGCGCTCGACCTGCTGGAGCAGCGCCCTGTGGAAATCGTCATCACCGACCTGAAGGTTCCGCAAGCGGGGGGAATTGAACTGCTGAAGCGCGTTCGCGCGGACCATCCGGAGAGTGCAGTTCTGGTCATGACGCAGTACGGTACGATCACCACGGCCGTGGAGGCGATTCGCCTCGGCGCGCTCGATTACATCACCAAGCCCTTCCACCTGGAGGATCTGCGGACCAAGCTCCAGCGCGTGGTGCGCGACCTGGAGCTTGACCAGGAAAACCGCCTGCTCCGCGAGCAGATGCGCACACGCCCCGGATTCGGAGGAATGGTGGGCGTGTCTCCGAAGATGCAGCGCGTATACAAGATGATCGAGAAGGTCTGCCAGCACAACTATCCCGTCCTGATTCTCGGCGAGAGCGGCACGGGAAAGGAACTGGTGGCTCGTTCGATTCATTTCTCCGGGCCGCGGCGCGAAAAGCCTTTTGTCCCGGTGGATTGTTCTTCGCTGGTTTCCACGCTCATCGAATCGGAGTTGTTCGGTTACGTCAAGGGAGCCTTCACGGGAGCGCAACACTCCAAAATGGGCCTTCTGGAGGCAGCCCACGAAGGCACCCTGTTTCTTGATGAGATTGGAGACATGCCTGTGGACATGCAAGCCAAACTATTGCGCGTTTTGCAGGAAAAGGAGGTCAAACCCGTCGGCTCGACCGACCGCCGACCCATTGACGTGCGCGTGATTGCCGCCACCAACCGGAACTTGGAAGCGGCCATCAAAGAAGGCCGCTTTCGGCAGGATCTCTATTTTCGCCTGAACGTGGTGCAGATCAAGCTTCCTCCGCTGCGGGAGCGCAAGACGGACATCGTCCTCCTGGTGAACTCATTCCTCGAGAAATTTAGCGACGCCAAGCGCACGGTGCGGACCATCTCGGAAGATGCCTTGAGGAGGCTGATGGCCTACGACTGGCCGGGAAACGTTCGCGAACTGGAAAACGCCGTGGAGCGCGCGGTGGCCTTGGGCTCGGGCCCGCTCCTGCACGTGGGGGATCTGCCTTCCAATCTCCAATATGGCGCATCGGAGCAGGCCCTCGACAAGGACCAACTGCTTCCGCTGGAGGAACTGGAACGCCGCGCCATCCTTCGCGCCCTTAGCGAGACCGGCGGCGATAAGCTTGCCGCAGCCCGAATCTTGGGAATTGGGAAGACCACTCTTTACCGCAAGTTGAAACAGTTCGAAAAGGAAAGCAAGTTACAATAGACGGACCGAGCTTGATCTAGCTCCCGCGGCATCGAACACCCTTCCAAAAACTGCTGGTTCAATTTGGGAATCCGCGCATCTCTGCAGTTTTTTTCTAGGAATTCAAAGTGGCTTCCGTGTCCCCAGCCGCGCTGTAACTCTATGAGGAAAAAGGCTCTAGAGGATTCTCCCGGATTGGCTCTTGGTCTGCATAGTCCCTCGGGTAGGAGGCAATTGCTTGCGCTATCGAATCTTGCCACCGCGGAGTCGCGCCGTGCGCCATGCAATCGAACTCGGAGCCGCAATTGTCTTCGCAGCGCTGGCGAGCTATCTGATTCTGGCGCTGCATGGGTAGATCACGAGGGCCTGGAGTGGGCTGGCGTAACCTTTGGCGAGCCGTGGATCGTCGAAAACTATACGAGCGGCGAAGGCCGGAGCTGCCCGGAATTTCGTCTGCCGTTGCGCGGGGCGCGAGTGAAGAGGATCTCATCAAGATCGCCGCTCCCGGCTTGTTGTGTGTCGGACATGCGGAACGAGCCGGTGTCTGGCTTGCTCCGCAGGGGCAAGCGGTCCAATGGAATGGGCGCGTGGAGGACAGGAACCAGGATGTGGTCCCGCCCGAATGGAGCCGATTGGACCCCTCGCTCCCGTTTCTGCAGCCTTTGCTGGAGAGTGGCACTCCTGTCTTGCAGAATCTTAACGGCCGCGGAAGCCCCGCAATCTTTGGGCCCCTCTTGGGGATGAAGCACGCTCTCTGGACGCCCCTCCGCCTGGGAACCCGTACATTTGGCATCGCCCTGACCGCTTGGAGCCAATGGCATACCTACGACGGTGAGGATTTGCAAAAGGTCGCAGACGATCTTTCTCTCGCCCTGGCCCAGCGTGCCGCTGCGGAACTCTGTAGAGTTCAGAGCCATGAACTATCCTTCCGCTCCCAAATTCAGAAAAACATCCATGCCGGGGCGCCTGCAAAACACACTCTGGAGATGATCGCCCGAAAAGCCGTGGAGTCGGCTGGATGCGTCTTCTTCGAGTTGGGCATCTGCCTGGAGGGAAAACTCACCTTCGAGATCTTCGATGGAATCCCCGAAGCAAAGCGCTGCGCTCAGGACGAGCCGTTCCTGCACATCTGGAAGAAAGCATTGGAAGACCGTCGGACAATTGGAACGTCCGTGACGGCTCGAGATGCGCAAGCCATGCCCGAGCACTTCCTTTCGCGGAACACCCCGCTTCGGGTTGTTGCTGTTCCTCTGCTGGACGCTGGAGAAATCCTGGGAGTCGTCCTTGGCGGGGTTGTCAACGGTCTGGAGAGTCTGGCCAATCTGGAGCGATTGGAATCCTATGCCGCGTTGGCCGCGACGGTGCTCTTCGCCGATTCACGCCGGCGATGGGAATCCGCACTTCGCGCATCGCAGGCAAATCGGTTCGAGGCCACTTTCGAGACGGTCTTGCTGGTCGGCCAGGACGGCGTGGTGCAGAAGGCCAGCCCGTCAGCCCGGAAGATGCTGGGTCAAAACGCCGCCGGGGTCGGACATCTTCGTCTGGAAGACTTTTTCGAGGGGGTGAACCGGCCGGCGATTGCCGCTTGGCGGCGGGCTTTGCCGGCAAAGGGAAGCGTAGATGTGGCCGAGGGAACTCTGCCCAACGGCCGGAAAGTTCGTTTGCAAAACCGCGGCGCGTTACCCTTCCCCGAGACGACCGTCCTCGAACTCGAGATCGCCATCGAAGATATTTCCGCGAAAGAACTGGAGGGGAGCCCCCCGGAGCGCGCGCGGATCGAGTTGGAAGCGCTGCTCGACTCCTTGGAGGCAGGAGTTGTCATCTTCGATGCGGCGGGCACGATTCGCCGCGTCAATCAGCGGTTCGGGGATCTGTTTGGCCTCGACCCGGCCCACCTCGGGGAACTGGGAACCGCGCAGGCACTGGCGGCAAAACTGAAGGACTGTTTCTCGAACTCGGAGAAATACGCGGCTCGCTGGCGTGACCTGTTTTCTGGAGGTCCCGCGGGCAGAGTGGAGGAACTGGAGCTCGACCGCCCAACGCCCCGTGTCCTGGAGAGGTTTGTCCGGCCGGTGTTCGACCAGAAAGGGAATCGCATTGGCTCGCTGGAGATTTACAGAGACCTCACCGCGCAGAAGTTGACTCACGCGAAACTTCAGCAAACCGGGAAGCTGGCGGCTCTGGGCCGCATGGCTTCCGACCTCGCCCACGAACTGAATAACCCGCTGACCAGCATCCTGGGGTACGCGCAACTCCTGCTGGACCGCTCGCGCGCCACCGACAAAGCCTCTGACTTACGCAAGATTTATCGGGAGGCCGAACGCGCCAACCGCATCACCAAGAATCTTCTGCTGTTTGCCAGGGAAACACGTCCAGAACGCAGCCTGGTGGACCTCAACGAAATCGTCCGGAGCACCGCCAGCCTGCGGCGCTACGAATTGAAACTGGAAAATATCGGCTTGGACACCGATCTCGATCCGAACCTGCCCAAGGTGCTGTCTGATGCGGGGCAGATGCAACAGGTGGTCCTCAACCTCATTGTAAATGCGGAACAGGCCATCCACCAGGCGCGCGCCAGTGGGCACATCCGCATACGCACGGCAAAGCTTTCGGAAGATCGGGTTTTGCTGGAGGTTGCCGACGATGGTCCGGGCATTCCGCCGCAAATTGCCGCCCATATTTTTGACCCCTTCTTTACCACCAAGCCCGTGGGCCAGGGCACTGGACTGGGCCTTTCCATTGCCAAGGGGATCGTAGAGGAATATGAAGGCACGGTCCGCCTCGCGAGTTCTACAGGTTCCGGCGCGACATTTCAGGTGGAACTTCCCGCCGGGCAGGCTGCTCCTCCCAGCCGTCAGAAGCCCCGCCTCACGAGTGTTCCACAGCGGCGCTCGGAGCCCGTCTCTCGTCCCGCAGCTCGCGGCGTGGAACCTCGCGGGCCTGGAAGACGCGTTTTGGTTGTCGAAGATGAACCTACGGTTGCGCAGCTCATCGCTGATGTCTTGCGGGAAGAAGGCTATCAGGTGGAAGTCCTGCTGGATAGCCGCGAGGGTTTCGAATTGGCCCAGCGCCAAAGCTTTGACCTGCTCATCTGCGACCTGAAAATGCCGCAACTCGACGGGCGGGCTTTCTATGCGGCACTCGAGGGCTCCGGGAACCCGCTGCGCTACCACATCTTGTTTGTAACCGGCGACACGCTCGCCCCCCACACCATGGAATTCTTGGAAACACACCACCTTCCCTACCTGGCGAAGCCCTTCTTGGTCGAAGAGCTCAAGCAAGCGGTCGAGCGGGCATTTCAGAGCAGGGCTGCCAACGCCCATGCGGCTGGTGGCGCCGCCGCTTCCGGTTGGGCGGGAGAGCCTGCGAGGGAAAAATGAAAAACCAACAAACGGTAATCCTACTCAGCGCCGATGCGCAACTCTCCCAGCAATACCTGGAAGAACTGCCCTCCCCGGAGTCCGGCGTGGCGGTTGTCCTCGTTGGAAGTCTCCGCGAAGCGCGGGAGGCCATGGCTCGCCGCGAACCCGATGCCGTGCTGATTGACGAATCGGCGGTAACTCAGGGATCGCTCCATCCGAGTGTTTCGGACGGCTCTCTGCGCAAGGCGGCTGTTTACATGTCCCGGCTGGCCTCCGTCGTGGTGGTGGCGTCTCCGGAGCGGCAGTCCGAGATGGCCGAGTTGATCGCTGCCGGCGTCGCCGACTTTGTTTCCCGCGTCGGACCCTTTGTGCCGCTCGCCGCAGCGCTCATGGAACGCCGCCTCCGCCAGTGCGCCTTTCCCGCTCCGCCCGTACAAAAGGAAGGCGCTGAGGAGGATTTTGGAGAAATTCTGCGCCATGAAGTCAACAACCCGCTGACGGGCATCCTGGGGAATGCAGAGCTGCTGCTGGCCGAGCTTCGCCGGCGTCCGGACAACTCCATGCCGCAGACCGCGCAGCAGCGCCTGCAAACGATTGCCGACCTGGCTGTGCGCCTGCGCGAAACGGTCCGCCGCCTGAGCGACGACTTGCAGAACCGCGACCTCCATGCGCGAATGCCCTAGCTTAGTTCCGCAGGAAGCCTAGCACTCGCCGCTCGAACTCCTCTCGCGCCGCTCCAAGAGCGCCCGTGTGGCCGGCCCCCCCGAACAAGCCAGAGCTCTTTTCGGCCAACCGCTGCGCGAAAAATCGCCTCAGTATGCCGCGCCGGGATGTTGTGGTCACTCAGACCACAGATGAGGAGAACCGGAAAGGGCCGGCGCGCCACAGACTCCGCCGGCGAAACATCATCAAAGCGAAACCCTCCCTCTTTTTCTGCTTCGTAGACTGCAACGATGGCGGCAGGGCGAAACACCGTCTTCCCGAGAAGCACGCTCCACTGTAAGCCGGCATAGTCATAGGTGACTTCTCGCAGGTCTCGGAATGAGCTCTCGGCGACGACGGCCTCGATGCGCGGTTCGATTCCGGCGGACTGTAGCGCAATGGCGGCTCCCATGGATTCACCAAGCGCATACAGCTGACCGATTTTCTCGGTTTTCTCGAGAGCATCCACGACGGACTGGCTATCGTACCGTTCTTTCCAGCCGTACGTTGCCATGGTCCCTTCGCTCGCGCCGTGCGCCCGCGCATCCATCATCACTACGCTGTAGCCCGCGCCCAGGAGAAACTCAGCGTGACCCAGAACTCCAGCGCGGTTGTCGGAGACTCCGTGGAATAGCAGCACCCAATTTCCGGTCGGACTTTTCGCCCGGGCCTTCCAGCCGCGAAGCAGGATGCCGTCCGGCGCGCGAACGGAAAAATCCTCGCGAGTGGCGCCAACCGCGCCAAACGCGCGGTCCGCCTGGGCGATGAGACTCGGAGTCAATTCCCGCCGCTGCTGATGAAGCACTCCGGGCCCCAGCAGTTTCCCCACGCCTGCCCCCAGCAGAGGGAGCAGGAGAATCACAAATGAGGCGATCTTGGTGGTCCGGCGCATCTACTTCGAGTGACGAAAGTCCTTCAAGCAAGGTTCCGTTCGATCCGGAACCGTATCTGCTCGAAGCAGCCCAGCGAAGACGACGGATGCGGTAGATTCAAATGTGTGCTGAGGATTTCGCTCGGATTGCTCTAGGCGGGCGCAACTTCCACGCGCGCGTCGTTGAAACACGCGCCGCCGCCCACAACGTTCGTCGTAGCGGGACACAATGCCGTGGCTGTCCGCCCGTTCATGGACGACTTGCGCCACGCGCCCTTGGGAATGGCAACCACTCCCTCCCGGATGCGCTCGCTGATTTGCGCCCGGCAGACCACCTCGCCCAACTCGTTGAATACGCGCACGACGGCGTCGCCTGCTATTCCGCGCGCGGCGGCGTCCTGCGGATTCAGGCTGACGCGGAGTTCCGGATAATTCCATTCGCCCATCGTGCTCGAAATCATCTTGGAGGTTGCCGGGCTCACCAACGCCAGCGGAAACTTCTCGCTCGTCACCGGATCAAACGCGAAGGGTCTCGGACCGAGGTCCGCAGGAGTCAGATGGATTTTCTTGTCCCGAGTCTGAGGGAAAACGGTCTGAAATTGGACGGGTCGCGCCCCGGGAAAATCGTAGCCTTGATTTCCCCCGGTGGTAAGAAGCGAGGGATCCACCGATCGCCCGGCGATGGTGATGGCCTCCGCAACTTTCCGCGTGCGCGTCGCCACATCCCAGAAAAAGGGCTCGTCGTTCCATCCCATGGCTTGGCCGAGCGCCGCAAACACCGCCTCATTCGGGCGCGCTTCGCCGCGCGGTGCGATGGCGGGCTGCAAACCGCCGACCACATAGCTGCCGTAACCCCGTCGGATATCGTAGTGCTCGAGGAAAGTGGTTGCCGGCAGCAGGATGTCGGCATACTTCGCGCTGTCGGTCATCACCTGCTCGAAGACCACCGTAAACAAATCCTCGCGTGCCAGTCCGCGCAGCACCGCTTCCTGGTCCGGCACGGTTGCGGCTGGATTGCAGTTGTAGACGAACAGCCCCTTCACGGGAGGGTTCACGCTGCCCGCCAGCACGGCGCCCAGTTCCGTCATGTTGATCTCGCGTGTGTTCCACGTCGAATCACCCAGAAGCTTTTTCGTATCCAGTTTTGCAGCGCCGCTGTTGCTGAGGGTATAGCCCCCGCCGCGCACTCCGAATTTGCCCAACAGCGCGGGCATCGCTAAGATCGCCGCCATGGCCTGGCCGCCATTGCGGTTGCGTTCCAGGCCCCAGCCCACACGGATCACGGCAGGAGAAGTTGCAGAATACACTTCCGCGAGCCGCCGGATGTCGTCCGCCGGAACCCGCGCGGCCGCGGCAGCGCGTTCCAATGTCCAGTCGTCCGCCTGCGCCAGCAGTCTTTCGAGCCCATCGGCATGCTTCCCCAGGAACTCCTGATCCAGCCGCCCCTTCTCTTTCCATAGACGAATCATCGCCAACGCCACCGGGAGATCTGCTCCGGGGAAAACCGGCAGGTGCAAATCGATTTCAGCCGCCGTGAAATTCGTGATGGGGTCGGCCACGGCCACGAAGGCTCCGTTGCGTTTGGCCTGGCGCAGGAACGGCACAAGATGAATGTTAGAAGCTTTGGCGTTGGCGCCCCAGATCAGGATGAACTTTGCGTGAGCGTAATCTTCAAACGCCACGCCGGGCATCTTCCCGTACATTCCCGTGGCCACGGCGGTGGCGGGCGCTGCGCAAATCGTGCGCGCCAGTCGCGATGCCCCCAGCTTGGCAAAATACAAATCATCCAGAAACCCGTCGCTCATGTAGCCATTCGAGCCGCCATAGTGGTAGGGGAGAATCGCCTCGCCTCCCCAGCGCGAGATGATTTCCCGGAAGCGGCTGGTAATCTCGGCTATCGCTTCCTCCCACGAGATCCGGCTGAATTCGCCCGCGCCTTTCGCTCCGGTGCGGCGCATGGGATAGAGCAGACGATCGCTGTGATAGACGCGCCGGTCGAAATGCGCCACCTTGCTGCAAATGAACCCGGCGGTCGTGGGATGATCCTTCACGCCGCGGATACTTGCAATTCGCCCTTCTTCGACGCGCACTTCCAGGGCGCACGTGTCCGGGCAATCCATCGGGCAGGTTGTGCTCACCGTTGTCATAGGTGTCTGAGAGACATTTTCCTCTTATCCGCTGATGTGCGCCAGAGCCAATATGTCTCACGGGTCCCCGCGCCAAGGCAGGGACACACCGGGTGACGATTCCGTTTTTTCTTATGACGCCTGGCTCGAATTGCGCTCGGGTGATGTATATTGGCGGCTCTCAAAGGCCGGTACTGCCATCGGTGGGGTTGGAGATATGAAAACTCGCAGGATTCATCTTCTGCTCGCATTGTTTTTGTCTGTTTCCGCCGGGCTTTCCGGCGCGGCTTCGGCGCGCGCGCAGTCCCTCCCAACGCCGGAGGAGTTCCTCGGATTCAAAGTCGGCACGGACAAAAAACTGGCACGCTGGGACCAGGTGGTGGACTACATGCAGCGCGCCGCCAAAGCCTCCGGCCGCGTGCGCTTCACGGAGTTGGGCAAGTCCACGATGGGCAACCCCTTCGTGATGCTGGCGATTTCTTCGCCCGCGAATCTGGCGCGTCTGGAGGAAATCCGCGCGAATCAGGCCAAGCTGGCCCATCCCTACGACCTCGATGAAAAAGCGGCGCAGGAAATCATTGCCAAAGACCCGGCCGTCATTCTTATCACCTGCACCATCCATTCGACCGAAATCGGCTCGACGCAGATGACGCTGGAACTCGTCCATCGCCTGGCCACCGAGCATTCTCCTTACATCGATCATCTGCTCGACAGTGTGGTTTTCCTGCTGATGCCCTCCGTGAACCCCGATGGCCAGGTCATGGTCGTGGATTGGTACAACAAGAATGTCGGCACCGAATATGAGTACTCCCAGATGCCCTGGCTCTACCACAAGTATGTGGGTCACGACGACAACCGCGACGGCTTCATGCTGACGCAGATCGAGACGCGCCTGGTTACCAGGGTGCTTTACAAAGATTGGTTCCCGCTAGTTTTTCTCGATGAGCACCAGATGGGCTCCAACGGGGCGCGAATTTTTGTGCCGCCCTTTTCCGACCCCATCAATCCCAACCAGGACCCGCTCATCCTTTCGGAAGTGGACCTGATGGGCATGTACATGTTCTCCGCGCTGAACGCCAAGGGATACATGGGCGTGGTCTATGGCGAGCAATATCCCTACTGGTATGAAGGCCCCGCGAAGAATGGAGGGTGGTGGCATAACATTGCCGGGATGCTCACCGAAGTAGCGAGCGCACATGTCGCCAGCCCCGCCGAACAGGAGCGCGCACCTCTCTTCCGCATTCCGGATGGTGCGCGCCAAACGGGAGGGCCCGGGTTTGGAGGAGGCGATCCACGAAGGCCGTTGCCGCCGCCGGCCAATACCTGGCCGCGTACCAATTATCCTCGGCCGTGGGTTGGCGGAACCTGGAAGTTGCGGGACATCGTGGATTATGAGCTGACCATCACCTACGCGTTGCTCGAAGGCGCCGCGGCAAACCGCGCGATGCTCCAGGAGAATTTCTATCGGTTGAACCGCAAGGCCATCGAAGCGGGGCAAAAAGGCGATCCGTTTGCCTACGTGATTCCCCGGACGCAGCGTGATCCGGGAACCGCCGCGCGAATGCTCGAAGCGCTCGATCTTGCCGGCGTCGAGGTCTATTCCGCCCCGGCGCAATTCGAAGCGGACGGAAAGAAATATCCGGCGGGCAGCTACGTCATTCCCATGGCCCAGCCTTATCGCAATTATGCGAAAGACATTCTGGAGCCGCAGAAGTATCCGATGAAGCCCGCCGCGCCGGGACAGCCTCCAGAGCGGCCGTACGACGTGACCGGATGGACGCTGCCTCTGCAAATGGGCGTTGCAGCTGTGGAAGTGAAGAAGCCGTTTGAAACCGAACTGGTCCGTCTCCGGAACATGGACGTCGCCATGCCCGGCAATCTTCTCGCCAGCAAAGCGCGGGAAGGCGGAAAGAATGCGACGTACCTGCTCTCACATGATTGGAACAATAGCGCCATGGCCGTGAACCTTTTGCTTGGCAAGCCCGGCCAGACCGACGCGCCATACGACATCTACTGGACCATGGAACCCCAACTCGACGGTGCCAAGGAGATTCCTGCCGGAACCATTGTGGTGCGCCCCAAGGGCGGAAAGGATCCCGGCGAGGCACTCGTGGAAATCGAGCGCAAGGCCCACGTGGACTTCGCCACAACGCGTGCGCGGCTCGACACGCCCGCCTGGAAGCTGCGCGCGCCGCGCATCGGCGTCTATCAGCCCTGGACCGCCAATATGGACGAAGGCTGGACGCGCTGGCTCCACGAGCAGTACGGATTCCCCTACACCACGGTTCATAATTCCGATATCCGTGCTGGAAAACTCGGCGTGAAATTCGATGCGCTCGTCTTTGCCAGCCAGACGAAACGCAGCATCCTGGAAGGATCGCGCGGCGAATGGGTGCGCCCGGAATACCGCGACGGTATCGGTGAGGAAGGCTCGCGGGCCGTCGCGGAATTTGTCCGCGGCGGCGGCACTCTCGTTGTTCTCGACGAAGCCTCGGACTTCGCGATTGACGCGCTCGGGCTTCCCGTGCGCAATGTCCTGCGCGGTGTCTCCCCGGACAAATTCTATTGTCCCGGGGCGATCCTCAAGATTCTTGTGGACCATCACAATCCCCTCGCCTACGGCATGCCGGAAGAATCCTCGGCGTATTTTCTGAACAGCCCGGCGTTTGAGCTCCTCGCCCCCTTTACGGAAAACCGCGCACGCGCCGTGGTGCGCTATCCCGCCGACAATCCTCTGCAAAGCGGATGGATCGGCGGGCCGGAATATATCGAGGACAAACTCGGTGCCGTAGAAGTAAGCGTTGGCAAGGGACGCGCCGTCCTGTTGGGTTTCCGCGCGCAGTTCCGCGCACAATCGCACGCCACGTTCAAGCTGCTGTTTAACGCGCTCCACTGGTCTGCGGCGAGTCAGGCGAAACTCCAGTGAGGACAATCGTTCGGGGAGCGTCCGCAGAAAATCCGGGCGTGGCGAGCTGACCCGACCTCGCTATGCTCCCCTTCGCACTGACCATCTTTTTAAGCGCCTTCCTTCTGTTTCAGGTACAGCTCCTTCTGGCAAAATACATTCTTCCCTGGTTTGGCGGATCGCCCGCAGTGTGGACCACCTGCAATTTATTTTTTCAAGCGCTCCTTCTCGGTGGCTATGCTTACGGACATTTGATCAGCAGCCGTTTGTCGCCGCGAGCGCAGAAACGGCTGCATCAAATGGTATTGTTTGCGTCACTCGCTGTTCTCGGCGTTCAGACGATTCTTTGGAAGTCACCGCTGACTCCCGAAAAGAGCTGGCAGCCTGCCAATAACGCAAGCCCGGTCCTGCACATCATTTTCCTGCTTGCCGTGAGCGTTGGATTGCCTTTCCTGGTTCTTTCTTCGACGGCGCCGTTGCTCCAGGCCTGGCTGCGGCAGACACATTCTCAGGACTCGGTGTACCGTCTCTACGCGCTGTCGAATTTCGGATCGCTCCTGGCACTGCTGACGTATCCGGTCCTCGTGGAACCCTGGCTGGCTTTGCGAACGCAGGCGTATGCATGGGCATGGGGATTCCTGGTGTTTGCGCTCGGCTGCGGATTTTGCGCCGAAGGTCTGGAGCAAGGCGAAGCGTTGCCTGTTCCCGTGCCGGAGTTGATGGAAGGCCGTGCCCCCGAACCCGGTACACCGCCGCCAGGCAAAATGCTTTGCGCGCTCTGGTTGGGATTGGCCGCGTGCGGGTCCGCGTTGTTCCTGGCCACGACGAACCAGCTCTGCCAGGAAGTTGCTGTCGTTCCGTTTCTGTGGGTGCTGCCGCTCAGCTTGTATCTGTTGTCGTTCGTTCTCTGCTTCGAGAGAAAAATGTGGTACGCCCGCAGATGGTTTCACCCTGCTTTCGGCGCCGCGGTCTTGGCCGCTTGTTTTGTTCTGTACGACGGCGCGTGGCGCCATTTGACCGTCCAAGTCGCGGTGTATTCCGCGACGTTGTTTGTTTGCTGCATGGTCTGCCATGGAGAACTGGCGCGGCTGAAACCCAGCCCGCAGCACCTCACGCTGTTCTACTTGATGGTCGCCGGAGGCGGCGCAGTGGGCGGCGTGTTCGTCGCGCTGCTGGCACCGCGAATCTTCTCCGGCTTCTGGGAATACCAGGCAGGACTCGGCGGCGCTGCAGCGCTCCTTGTTGTCGTGCTTTTGCGCGACCCGGAATCGTGGCTGCGGCGAGGCGGTCCCCGCGCTGAGTTCGCGCTCCTGGCCTTTGCCGTGTTGCTCCCGGTCAGCATCCTGCTGGCCACACCCGAGTCGAGAGTTGCTCGCGGACTCCTCGTCGTGCTTGTGATCCTGGTTCTTCTGGCTTTGTTGCTGCACCTGAGCCGCAAGAAGAGGGAAGACAAAGGCGCGCCGAGGAGACGCGCGGTTTGGATTCTTCCCGTTGCCACTCTCGGCGTGCTGGGAGCTGTGCTTGCCGTGAGCGCCGGCCAACAGCCGGACGTTGTCCTGGCGAGGTCCCGGAATTTCTACGGCGTGCTGACCATTCGCCTGGATGATGCCGGCGACTCCGAAAACGAAGCGTATGAGTTGCGTTCCGGCGGGACCATTCACGGTGTTCAATTCCGAGCCGAAGACCGGAGAGGAATTCCCACGACGTACTACGGCGAAGACAGCGGAGTGGGGCTTGCGGTGGCGGAAACTCGCAAGCGGGCGAACCGGGCGCCGAAGCCTCGCGGGCTTCGCATCGGCGTCGTCGGATTGGGAATCGGGACGATGGCCGCTTACGGCCGAAGGGGAGACAAAATCCGTTTCTACGAGATCAATCCGCGGGTGATTCAGCTTGCGACCGATTCGCCGTACTTCACGTACGTGAAGGATTGCCTTGCAAAAGTGGAAATGATCCGCGGAGACGCGCGCATCTCCATGACGCGCGAACTAGAGCGCGGCGAGCGCCAGAAGTTCGATGTGCTGGCCATTGATGCTTTCACCGGCGACGCCATTCCGGTTCATCTGCTTACCCGCGAAGCGTTCGCCGTCTATTTGCAGCATCTCGCGCCGGGAGGAATTCTTGCCATTCATATCAGCAACCGTTTTCTCGACCTCGAGCCCGTGGCGCGCCGGGCCGCGGAAGAGTTTGGGCTTCAGAGCGTTCTGATTGTTTCGGAGGACAATGATCCGGTGACTTATGAAAGCGACTGGGTGCTGCTTTCCCGAGACGCCGAGATCCTGCATTCTCCGACGATTTGGGAGCAAAGCGAGGACGAAGAAAAGCCGGCGCGCCGCCTGCGTCTGTGGACGGACGACTACAGCAACCTGTTTCAGGTTCTGAAGTTGAAGTGGTGATCGAGTGAAGCATGTTCACGAACCCGTGGAGGAGTAGTGGCGGACTCCCCGCCGCCAGGCCAAGAGCGCAATGGCCAAGGCCGCAACGGCGACGAGGGGAATCAGCGGAGCGTAGGCGCGAAATTCCGGCCGGCCCAGAAGCCGCACGCTGGGGTAAAACGTTGCGAAGCCAAACGGGATAATCCAGCTCAGGAAGAACTGAATGTAGCCGCTGTAAATCGAAAGCGGGTAGCGGCCAAACGCCACCAGATTCCATGCCGGAGGATGAACGCCGATGCGGTCCTCCATGAAGAAGGAGATGGTGGTGAGAAGCAAAAACACCGCGATGTAGATGACGCCGCCGCACAGGCCGAAGAACACCAACTGGGCAATTCCGAGAGCCGACCAATGGTAGGGGAGACGATGCGCCGCCCAGGCGACCACCACCAGGCCGGTGAAGACTTCCTGAAAGGACTCGATACGGAAGGCCTCGAACAAAACCTGGAACAGCGAACTGATCGGCCGAAGCAGGACGCGGTCGAATTTTCCTTCGATGATGTAGGTGCTGCCGAACTCGTAGAGATTCACGCTGAGGACGTTGAACAGACCGAACGGAATCATCGAGAAACCGTACAGAAAAAGCACCTCCTCGAAGCGCCAGCCGGCAAGGTGCGGGATTCTTCGAAACAACACCACGACGAAGGCCAGAGAAAACAGAGTGGCGGCCATGCTGGTGGCCACGCCGATCAGGAAGTCGGCGCGATAGCTGACGCGCGCCTTAAAATACTGTGCGAAATACTCGCGCAGGAGGCCAAGATTGCGGCGCACGCGTGTGGTCAACGAGTCGGGCACACTAGCCTCCCTGAATGGTGATCTTGCGCGTGGCTTGTTTCCACCATTGGTGTCCGACCCAAAGAAGCGCAATGACCCAAGCAAATTGTTTGGCAAGCGCCCAGGCGCAGGCGGCGCCGCCCAATTTGCCGAGATAAATCTGGAGCGGGGTGTAGGCGATATGCTCGAACGGCAACCAGGACGAAATCTTCTGAATGGAGGCAGGGAAAAAAGTCAGCGGAATCAGCAACCCGGAGAGCAATTCGATGAGCCAGAACTTGGCGCGGATGAGCGCGAGGATGGATTTCAACGGAATCGCGCAGGTGCCGATCGCGAAATTGATGGCCCCCATCAAGAGGAAACTGCCGGCGGCGGAAAGCAGGAACAACAGGAAATGGCTTAGCGACGCAGGCGGACGAACTGGAAAAACGAGCGCGATGATGACGGCCGTGGGCGCGGTGAGAAGAATCAGGCGGAAGGCGGACTCACCCATGGCGCGCGTCAGCCACATCCATTGCACGGAGACGGGCTTGAGCATATCCATGGCGATCTTGCCTTCGATGACTTCGTAGGCCATTTCCTGGTCAATGGTGTTCCAGTAGAACGAGCGGATGATCCAGCCAACCGAAACATAGGTGAGCATCTGCGCCAGATCGTAGCCAGCGATGGAGCCGGAGGCGGAACTCAGGACACCGCTCGACTGGGCAAAGACGGCGCGCCAGATGAAATAGTAGACGGTGACGTTGATGAGATACGTCAGGATGCCGGTGTAATAGCGCAGGCGGAACGCCAGGATATTGACGAAGCCGACGCGCGAGAATTCCAAGTAGGGACCGAGAGCTCCGCCGAAACTCCGGCGATGCGGAGCCAAAGCTGTGGCGGGCGCGGCGCTCACCGGGAACCCCGCACAGCCGCGGCGCCGGATTCCGGTTTGCCCAGCGCTTCGCCGGCATAGATGCGCTTGACGATTTCCTCGATGGGCTCGTCTTCGATGAGGAGGTCGCGGACTTCGACGGCGGCAAGAATCTGGCGAATCAGATCGGAGGTGGAAAGGCGAGTGCGGTCGAAGCGGATGCGGCAGGTCATTTCGTCGAGGCGCTCGAGGCGGAGCGATTTTCCGTGCGGCGCGTGGGCGAGAAGCTCCTCGAACTCGCGGAGGGCGCGCGCTTGATCGCCGTCGCGGAGGATGAATTTGATCTGCTTGGTGCGCAGAAGTTTTTCTTTCAGCTCCGCGAGGGGGCCGTCATAGAGAAGGCGTCCGTGGTCAATGATCATGATGCGGCGGCAAAGCTCTTCGATATCGTCGAGGTCGTGCGTGGTGAGCAGCACGGTGGTGCGATAGCGCTCGTTGATGGCGCGGAGGAACTGGCGGATGTGGTCCTTGGCAACCACATCGAGGCCGATGGTCGGCTCATCGAGGAACAGCAGCGGCGGATTGTGAAGCAGCGCAGCGGCCAGATCGCAGCGCATGCGCTCGCCGAGGGAGAGTTTGCGGACGGGCGTGTGCAGATAATCGCGTACGCCGAGAACCTGGTTGAACAGCTCCATGCGCTCGTCGAAATCGCGCTGCGAAACATCGTAGATGCGGCGCAGGAGCTTGAAGGATTCGATGACGGCGATGTCCCACCAGAGCTGGGTGCGCTGGCCGAAAACCACGCCGATGGTCTTGACGTAAGCGGCGCGCTGACGCCAGGGGACAAAGCCGTTGGAGCGGACTTCGCCGGAGGTGGGCACCAGGATGCCCGTAAGCATCTTGATGGAAGTGGATTTGCCGGCGCCGTTGGGGCCGATGTAGCCGACCATTTCGCCCCGGGCGATCTCGAAGCTGATGCGGTCCACGGCCTGGAGAGTCTGGTAATCGCGATGGAAGAGGTTGAGGAAGCCGCCGAGGAGGCCTTCGCGGCGCTTGAAGGTGCGAAAGTGCTTTGCGAGTTCGCGGACGGAGATGAGCGCCTCGGAAGACATGCGAGGAACGATTCTAGCAGAGGCCGCGGGCCGCTGGTGGCCGGCCGGGGCACGCCGTGAAGTGGGTACCCCTCCCCCCACCCCTGCCCTTTTTTGGAACTGTGTGATTCGGCGGGACTTTAAGTCCTTATGTTTTGGAAGTATGTGTCCCGAAAGGAGTTACAGACGCGTTTTTGCGGATCAATGTGATTCGAAAGGGTTTAGCAGAAGAAAATGCTGGGCGGCGCTTCGATCTACCATCGGCAAGGGGGGCACACGGGTAGCCTCGTGTGGTTCGGAAGCACCTTAGGGTCACGGTCGTTTTCCCTTGCTTGGAGACTGCGTTCCAACGGCCGAGCGGCGATCTCTAGCGGCTCTTTCTTGCAGCGGCTCCCTTGGCAGCTTCTGCCGATTCTTACTAACTAATTATATCACAATTGCCCGTGTTTTTCAAGCTGATTTAGGGCTGATTTTGAGGGCTTCGGTGAGACAGGACGGTCATTTCTTCTGATTCGAGTCTTTCTCTCCGAAGTACTCCTTAGCCATGTCGGCGCTGGATCTGAGAGCTTCCTGAGCATCTTCAAGGGCATACTGAAAATCTGGCGCTTCCGTCTTTGTTTGCAGGTCGGTTTCCGTGGCTGATTTGAGAGCCTTCAGCCTGAGGCCGAATTGTTCCGCAGCGGTAATTACCTCTTTCAAGCCTTTGCGAAAGTCTTCGCGGTCGCCTTTGGTCAGGGGGCTGCCCTCGTACTGGTCGAGGTTGTCGTTGATTTCGTCCAAGAGGGCTGTGAAGTCCTCCAAGAGGTCATGAATCTTGTGGCCTCGTCCTTCAGCGGACTTGGGGTCGGAGCGGAGCCGGTCAATCGAATCAAGACGAGCTTTCGTGAATTTGACATAGAGGTTCAGGCGCTTATAGGGCTGGTCTGCGACCGCACGCAACTGTTCGGCTTCGGCCGGCGTGAGAGGATCGCGCCGACGCCCGGCGGAAGCAACTGCGGAAGACAACAGGAAAACCGTTAAGAAGATTCCAGTGGATTTCATGGCTTCTTTCTCTCTTTCGTGTGCGCTCCACAAGAGCTCAATGTACAATATCGCGTCTTGGGGCATCGTAGGGAAGGGCTTGTTTGAAAGGACACTTTTTATGAATGGCAGAAAATTCAACTGGTTGGTCCTGGCGGGATTTCTGGTTTGTGTGATCGCTTTCGTGAGCTTCTTTTTGTTCTTTGCCAGATTCCCGGTGACACGGGACTTTCCGTGGGCCAATTTGCTACTGTTTGGCCTGGCAGCAATTTTGTTGGTCATGGGATTGCGGCGGGCGTTTTCCCACGCCGATGTGTTCCGGGGAAAAGTCTTCGGCACAATCCTGGCAGCTCTCAGCGTGGCTATCTTGGGATTTTTCGCGCTGATTGTGTTTGTCGGAGGCAGGCGATTGCCCGCCTCTCACGGGGCGCCACAAGTCGGACAAAAAGCGCCGGAGTTCGATTTGATGGACACGAACGGAAAGTCCGTGCGGCTGTCGGAGTTGCTTGCGGCGCCGATGAATGCCGGGCGCGCTCCCAAAGGTGTGCTTCTGGTGTTTTACCGCGGCTACTGGTGACCCTCGTGCAACTCCGAGTTGCGGGGTATTGAAAGGAATCTGGAAGCCATCGAAGCGCAGGGGATTCGTCCCGTGGCCATCAGCGTGGACACTCCCGAAGTTTCGCGGAATCTCTGCCGGAAGGCGGGTTACACGTTTACGTTTCTGTCGGATCCCAATACGGAAGCGATCAAGCGGTATGACTTGTTGCACGTGGGAGCCGGCGTCAACGGCCACGACATCTCGCGCCCGGCGGAATTCCTTGTGGATGCAACGGGAACGGTGCGCTGGATAAACCTGACGGAGAATCTCTGGGTGCGAGCGCGGCCCGAGCAGATTATCGAAGCGGCGAAAACACTTCACTAGAGCAAGCTGCCAGGACGCTTCTTCGACAGGCTGGCTCGCTCAGGAGCAGCAATTGCAACTGCACACAGGCTGAAGCCTGTGCTACTCAGGCGCGGAAGAGGACATCTTCGCGCTGGAACATTTTGACGGCGATGAAAATGGCGACGGCGGCGTAAACGCAGGTGGAAGCGAAAATCAGGCCGATGTAGTTCCAGTGATAGGTTCCCGTAACAATCTCCTTACAAACCAGGCTGGTGTTGAGGATGGGAATGATGGCGAGGCGCGCGTTGAGCTCGACGCCGGGAAGCAGCGAGGCCACCGCAGGAATGATGACGACAAAGGTCATGGGCGTGAGATAGCTCTGGGCCTCTTTGTAGCTTTTGGCGAAGAGCGCGATGGTAAGCAACGCGGCGGAGAACAGAACGGCCACGGGGAGAGCCATGACGAAGACGGCGACAACGGCTTTCGTGCTGATGGTCATCATCAAGGAGGTATCGGATTTGCCCTCACCGAATCCGCCCACTTTGGCCGCGAAATAAAACGATGTGCCCATAGAGATGACGGAAAGCACGGCGGTAAAGAGAGAGGCGGTGAGGACAAGGAAGAATTTTCCAAGGACCAGATGAGTGCGTTCGATGGGGCTGGTCAGAATGGTTTCCATGGTGCCGCGCTCTTTTTCGCCAGCGGTGAGGTCCATGGCGGGGTACATCGCGCCGGTCATACAGAGCAGTATGACCATGTAGCCGATGAGCCCGCCGAAGGTTGTCCCGCCGACTTTTTCCGGAGGAGCAACGTTTTGCTGCTTAATGTTGAAGGGTTTGAGCAGCGTCGGCGGAAGATGCTGGGCGGCCAGCCGGTCTTTGGAGACTTTGTCGCGGTATTCGCGGAGGAATTTCTCGATGCGGTCGGCGCCGAAGGAAGACTTGATCTCGCCCTGGTACATGTAGATGCTGACGGTGGGGGTTTCGCCGCGGTCCAGGCCTGCCTGAAAGCCCTTGGGGATTTCCACGGCGGCGCGAATCTCCTTGTTGGTAATCAGGTCGGCGTAATTGGGGGCCGTGGGGACGACCTGCACGGAGTCGAGCTTGCGGATGCCCTCAACGATTCCCGGGGAATCCTCGCCGCCGAGAATCATGATTTTATGAGTTTCCTTCTGGGCCTTGCCGATCAGGTTGGCGGCCATGTAGCCGAAGCCTACGGTGAGCACGGGGAAGAGAAGCAGCGGCACGACGATGGTGGAAATGAGGGTGCGGCGGTCGCGCAGGGCCTCGGTGAGTTCTTTGCGATAGACGATGCCGATATTGCGCAGGCTCATGGTTAAGTTTTCTCCGCGGAAACGTGGGTGGGCCCGACGGCTTTGACAAAGATTTCTTCGAGGTCCTGTTCGGCGTAGCGCTGGCGAAGCTCGGCGAGGGTGCCTTCGGCGAGGAGGCGCCCGCCGTCAATGATGCCGATGACGTCGCAGAGCTTTTCGACTTCGCTCATGATGTGCGTGGAAAAGATGACGGTCTTGCCGTTCTGGCGGCATTCGCGGATAAAGCCGACGATGGTGCGCGCGGTCATGATATCGAGGCCGAGCGTGGGCTCGTCGAAAATCATTACCGGGGGATCGTGCACCAGGGTGCGCGCGATGGAGACTTTCTGCTTCATGCCGGTGGAGAGTTTGTCGCAGCGGCGGTCGCGGAAGCCGTCCATCTCTAGGCGCGCGAAAAGATCGTCGATGCGGCGCTTGAGCGCGGGCTCATCCATGCCGTAGAGGCGGCCAAAATACTCAACCATTTCCTGGGCGGTGAGCCGCGCGTAGAGCGCGGTGGCTGTGGAGAGAAAGCCCACGTTGGCACGGACCTTTTCCGGGTGCTCGACAATGTCGAAGCCGGCGACGACCGCGGTGCCGTCGGTGGGCTCCAGGATGGTGGCCAGCATGCGGAGCGTGGTGGTCTTGCCGGCGCCGTTGGCGCCGAGCAGGCCGTAGATCTGGCCGGGCTGGCAGCGGAAACTGACGCCGTCTACGGCGCGAACGACACCGCGCTTCTTGTCGTGGAACTGCTTGCAAAGGCCCCGCGCTTCGATCATGAAGGCTCCTCAAATGAAACGGGTGCTGCCGGGCAACGACGCGTACCTTACGCTACTACGCGCGAAGCCGAGATAAGTTTCGCGCGGCGCCGGTTATTCTCCCATGAGTTTGATGAGAATGCGCTTGGGACGCTGACCGTCCAGGTCCGCATAGAGCACTTGCTGCCAGGGGCCGAGCTCGAGACGGCCCTCGCTGATGCCGACGACGACGTGGCCTTGCAAGGCCAAATTCTGGAGCAGGACGCCGGCGTTGCTTTCGTGTTTGGGGCCATACTCGTAATCTTCGCGGGCAGGGGCGAGCTTTTCGAGCCAGCGGTCAAGATCCTGATGCAGGCCGGGGTCGTCCTCACCGAGGAACACGGCGGCATTGGAGTGCAGCGCGGCGACGAAAATGATGCCGTCGCGGATCCCGCTCTTTTCCATGGCGAACTTGAGATTCTGGGTGATGTTGGAGATTTCGCGCTTCTGCTTGGTCTGGACGGTCATGTAGTCGTTGTAGATTTTCATGCCGCGCGCTCCAAGAGAAATCCTTACCCGATGGAGAAACATGGGATTCTAGCTGAAATTTGGAGAGATTTCACAACCGGCGGCGGAGAGAAAAGCCTGGAGTCACCCTTTATGGCAGTTGGGGCAGTGCTTGGCGTCGAAATTCTCCGGCGTGACGCGAAACATGTTGTTGCACTGGATGCAGACGCGATGCAGCACAGGAGGCTTCTTGGCGTCGCCGGGCTTGGCTTCGGTTTTGGCGGGCTCCTGGGTCATAAGTAAATTCTAACATGAAGAGGGGAGCAGACGGCGCGCTGGTCATCCCTCCAGGAAGGGTAAGGCGGAAGAATCATTGCAAGCGCCGGATGGAGGGCGCAGCAAGGGCGATGATGGCGACGAGAACCAGCGCGAAGCCGCTGGAGATGGCCAATCCAGCAGGCGTGGAAAAGCGTTCGGCAAGGGTGCCGACGAGGAGGCTGCCGAACGGAGTGAATCCCAGGTACGCCATGGTGTGCATGCTGAGGACGCGGCCGCGGATGCTGTCGGGAACGTTGGTCTGAATGAGGCTGTTGATGGTGGCGACGGAACTCATCATGGCGCCGCCCACCACGGCGAGAAGCAGCATGGAAAGCAGGGGGATGCGCGAGAGGCAAAACAACAAAATGGCGGCGAAAAAGACCAGCGCGGCAACAAGGACCACGGGGCCGCGGCGCTGGTGCGATTTCATGTTGGCGAGCTGGAGGCCTCCGAGGAGGGCGCCACAACCGGCGGCGCCTTCCAGATAGCCGAGGCCCTTGGCGCCAATGTGAAGGACGTCGCGGGCGAAAGCCGGCATCATGACGATATAGGGCAGGCCAAACATGCTGATCAGGGCGACGATGGTGATGAGTGTAAAGACGTCGCGATGGGCGCGCACATAGCGGAGACCTTCGGCCATTTCCTCCTTCCAATTGGCTTCGACGCGACGCTGCCGCGACGGAAAAGCCACGCGGGTGATGACAAAGAGCAGCGGAACATAGCTCAACGCGTTGAGGTAAAAGCATGCCGCGATGCTCAGGCCGGCGATGGTGAAACCGGCAAGCGAAGGACCCAGAACACGAGAACTGTTGAATTGGATGGAGTTGAGAGCAATGGCGTTGAGGGTGTCCTCCCGAGGAACCAGGTCGCGGATGGCGGAGGCGTAGGTGGGCGCGTTGAGAGAGATGATGGTGCCGGCGAGAAAGGCGATCAGCACGATTTGTTGAACTTTGATGACGTGAAGCTGGGTGGGGACGGCCAGAGCCAGCGCGAGAATCATCATGCCGGTTTGCGTGCAGAGCAGCATGGTACGGCGGGAAGAGCGGTCGGCGATGACTCCGGCGAAAAGCGAGAAGACCAGAGCAGGAATCTGCTGCGCAAAGCCAACGAGACCGAGCCAGAAGGGGGAATTGGTGAGCTGAAGGACCAGCCAGCCTTGCGCCACATTCTGCATCCAGGAGCCGATGTTGGAGACCAAGTTTCCCGACCAAAAGAAGCGGAATTCGCCGTGGCGCAGCGCACGGAACCAGCCATAACCCGGAGCCAGCAGGAAGTCGAGCGGCCACCGGGACGCCTCCTCCGTGCGCGAGTCCACGGGAGGCGGGATAGCGGGTGCGTGTTCAGCCATTGTCAGAAGAGAACCGGGGACGTCAACGCGGCGTGACTGTGAGGAACTTTGCTCATCTATTCTCCGGCGGCATCCGAAGCAGTCAGTATAGCATCCACTCCTAGGTAGGGACGGAGCGCGGCCGAAACAGTAAGCTGCAGTCCGCGGGGTTTCGGAAAAGAAGGTAATGGTTTGCTAAGATAGAAGGCCTTTCCAGGGTTGGGGGAATCATACGGGCGTCATCCGCATTGGGCCATGCACTCGCGCCGCATGGATCGGCGAAGACTGAGACAAGCGACGAATGGACTGGAGATTCATCAAGCGGCGGTTCTGGCTCGGGCTCATTCTGGTGTCGCTGCTGGTGTTTATTCTCATCAAGCTGAGCGGGCGCCAGCCGGTGGCGGTGATTGCATCCGTTGAGCCCAAGCGGGAAAACCTGAGCGCCTCCATTTCGAGCAACGGCAAGGTGGAACCGATTACGCCCTATGAAATAAGCGCACGGCTGCAGACGTTTGTGGAAAAGGTGTACGCCGTGGAAGGGCAACAGGTGAAAAAGGGTCAACTCCTGCTGACGCTGAATGTAACCGACGCGCGGGCGCAACTGGCAAGCGCCCGGGTTCAGCTGCTCACCGCGCAGGACGCGCTGCGCGCGGCCAACGCGGGCGGGCGTCCCGACGACGCGGCGCGGATTGCAGGCGACCTGGCAAAAGCCCAGGCGGAGCGCGACCGTTTGAAGAAGGATCACGACGCGCTGGGGCGCCTGGCGGCGGAACAGGCGGCGACCAAGGAGGATTTGGCTCAAAACGAACTGGCGCTGGGGAAATCGGAAGCGGAGCTGAGCCGCGCACGAGCCGCCAAGGAGGAATTTGACCGGCGGGCGAAACTCAGTGCCGAAGAGGCCAAGTTAAAAGCCGACCAGGCGGAGCACGAGGTGGAGTCGCTCGAGGAGAAAGTGCGTTCCGCGGAGGCGCGGGCCCCAATGGATGGAACGCTTTATTCGTTGCCGACGAGGGCTGGAGCCTTCGTCACCGTGGGGCAACTCCTGGCGGAGATGGCGGACCTGCACAAGGTCCGGGTGCGGGCCTTCATTGACGAGCCGGAACTTGGGGCGCTCGAGCCGAATCAAAGCGTGCTGATCACCTGGGACGCGCTGCCGAACAGGACCTGGCAGGGAAAAACCGAGGTGATTCCCAAGCAGGTGGTGCCGCACAACACGCGAAGCGTGGGCGAAGTGCTCTGCTCGGTGAATAACGACAAGCTCGAATTGCTCCCGAATATTAATGTGAATGTGCGCATCAATTCGCGCGAGCGAATCGGTGTGCTGTCCATATCGCGCGGGGCGGTCCAAATTGACGGCACGCACCGTTACGTTTACGTGATTACAGACGGAACGCTGGGGGTCAATCAGACCCGGCTTGAAAAGCGCGAGATTCGCGTAGGGATCGCCAGCGCAACGGACTACGAAATCCTCAGCGGGTTGATTGAAGGCGATAAAGTGGCCCTGCCGGGGGACGTGGAACTGAAGGACGGAATGGCGGTGCGCGTGGTACAAAACCAATGAGGGCCGCCAAGCCATTCCGTGGGCCGAGTGGCTTTGGACAAGCTGGAATTCAAATTCTGTTGCCCGCAAGTTTAATCCGCAGTAAGTTGGATCGGACCTAACTTCCGACACTTCAAGCACCAGTTTTGAGAAGTTCCTGAACCGCCGTTTGGGGCATGGCATGCGGCATTCTCAGACCTTCAAAGCGGGCGCTCTCGCCGTGGTAGTCGTTCATGCCGGAATCCTCGCCGTGCTGAAGGGCACAGCGGGGGTCCCGCTGGTTTCGAACTTGCTGCAACTGATTGCCTGCCTGCTCGCGGTTTCGGCCTGTGCCCAAGCGGGCGCCCGGGAGCGAACCTACTTCCGAAACTTCTGGTATCTGCAGGCGGGAGGAGCGGGATTCTGGGCTGCCGGCGAACTTTTGTTCATTTACTTTACCAACCTGCGCCACACGGCAATACCAAACACATCTTCCATCGATGTGCTTTATCTGGCGGCCTACCTGCCCCTTGCGGCAACCGTGTTCATGCCTCAGGAAGATGGAGCAGCGAGGTTCGATTGGGTAGAAACCCTGGACATCGCGCAAGTAGGAATCGTCGTCTTCTCGGTCTATTTTTACGTTCTGCTCGCTTTCGGGAACCCTTGGCCGGGCCGGTCCACCATCTGGAAGCAGGGTCTCGCGTACGTGTATCTGGGCGCCAACCTCATGCTTCTCAGCGGGTACGTGTTTCGAGCGGTGACGTCGTGGGGCGTGGCGCACCGGCGGCTGTTTCAACGGATCGCCGTTGCGGGGAGCATTTTTGTCGGCGCGGACGCACTGTTCACCTACGCGCTGCTGCATTGGAACATCTCGAGCGGAACCGGCTTTGACCTGGGTTACTCGCTCGGATTCGCGGCCATCGTCCTTGCGGCAGCCACTTGGAAACCGGGGCAAAGCGCAGAGCGAACGAAACCGGCGGGAGAGACGGCGATGCGATTGGCGCATCTATTGCCTACGCTGGCGCCGATTCTGGTTCTCGCGGTAGCCGGCTACGTGGCCTTCCGAAGCCTCCGCTTGGCGATTTCCATGCTTGCGGCCTCCCTGGTTTGCTACAGCGCGCGGCTTGCGTTGACGCAGCACGGGCAGCACCGAACGATGGAGATGCTGCTGTCCAGCGAGGGAAGATTCCGGGCACTCATCGAGAAGAGTACGGATGCCATCGCGCTGATCAACCGCGGGGGGAAAATCACGTATCTCAGCCCGTCCATAGAAAGAGTGCTGGGATACACGCCTACGGAACGAGTCGGGCTCGACGCGGTTGACCGTGTTGCTCCGGAACACCGGCAAGACCTCGCGGAGAAAATCAAGCGATTGCTGGGGCATCCCGGCTCCTCTTCGCACAGTGAATACCGCGCGCGGCATAAGGACGGGCGCTGGCTGTGGATTGAGGGGGTGGCCACGAATCTTCTGGAGGATCCCAATGTGGGGGCCATCGTCCTCAACTTCCGGGACATCACGGAGCGGAAGCAGAATGAAGACATGCGCCAGACCATGGAGGAGCGCTTTTCGAAAACGTTTCATGCCAATTCCAGCGCCATGAGCATCGCACGGCTTTCGGACGGAAGGGCCATTGACGTCAATCAGGCGTGGCTGCAATTGGGGGGATTCAAGAGAGAAGAAGTGATTGGACGCGCGGCCACCGATCTGAATGTGTGGGTGGATATCGAAGAACGGAAGCGCTTGATTGAGACGCTGCAGCGGGAAGGCTCCCTGCGGCAGGCGGAAATCGTCTTCCGGCGAAAGTCCGGTGAATTCTTAACGACGCTGGTTTCGGCGGAAGTGATCGAATTGGGCGGCGAAAAATGCGTTCTGTGGACCGGGCAGGATATTACCCAGCGCAAGCAGGGCGAGGAATCACTGCGCGCGTCGGAGGAGCGCTTCGCCAAGGCGTTCCATTGCAATCTGACGGCCATGGCTATTTCGCGGGTGCGCGACAACCGGCTGATCGACGTCAATCCGTACTGGCTGAGCACCAGTGGCTACCGGAGGGAAGAGGTCATCGGAAGAACCGCGGCGGAACTCGGCCTGTCGGTCCATCCGGAGGAGCGCAGCCGATTCGTGGAGCTTCTGCGCCAGGGGAAACCGGTGCGCGAGGAGGAAATTGTGGTGCGGCGGAAAGACGGGGAGGTCCGCAACGCGCTCATCTCCGCCGAGGGAATTGATTTGAAGGGCGAGCCCTGCGTCCTATGGGTGGTTCAAGACATCACCGAACGCAAGCAGGCCGAAGAGTCGCTGCGTGCTTCCGAGGAACGCTTTTCGCGGGCGTTTCACATGAGCCCCAACGGGATGACCATCAGCCGGTTGAGTGACGGAAAGTACATCGACGTCAACGAACCCTTCTTGAAGATGATGAGCCTTTCTCGGAGCGAGGCCATCGGGGCTACCTCCATGCAACTCGGCATCTGGGAGGACCCGAAGGATCATGGGCGAATTCTCGAGATGCTGAATCGAAACCAATCCGTCCACGCGCTGGAAATCAAGTTCCGCTCGAGGGAGAGGAAGCTCTTTCTCGGATTGCTTTCCGCGCAACTGGTGGAAATTGGCGGGGAACAGTGCATCCTGGGAGCGATCCAGGACATTACCGAGTTGACGACCACGCAGGAACAGCTCCGGCAAACGCAAAAAGTGGAAGCGGTGGGGCGGCTTGCGGGGGGAGTCGCGCATGATTTCAACAATCTGCTTGCCGTAATCCTGGGAAACTGCGACCTGCTGGAAGAAAAAGTCGCGGCGGAGAGCAAAGAGCGAACGCGCTTGGAGGCCATCAAGAAAGCAGGGGAGACCGCGGCGTCGCTCGCGCGCCAACTGCTGGCCTACAGCCGGAAGCAGGTGATGGAACCGCAGATTCTGGACCTCAACAGAGTTATCGGAGACCTGCAAAAGATGCTCGACCGTTTGATCGGGGAGGATATTCGCCTGGAGGTTTCGCCCGAACCGGGGCTGCACGCGGTGAAAGCGGATCCCGGACAAATCGAACAGGTGCTGCTGAACCTTGTGGTCAACGCGCGTGACGCCATGCCTCGGGGAGGAAGGCTAACCATTGCGACCGCGAACGTTGATCCCAGCAAAGGATTCACAGGAGCCGACTCCTTTGTCGTTTCCGAACCGCATGTGATGCTTCGCATTAGCGACACCGGGACCGGAATGGACGCGGAAACACAAACCAGAATCTTCGAGCCTTTTTTTACGACCAAGGAGCCAGGGAAAGGAACCGGTCTGGGGCTAGCAACTGTATACGGCATCGTCAAACAGAGTGGCGGAAGCATCTTTGTGGAAAGCGAGCCCGGAAAGGGCGCGGCGTTCACGATCTATCTCCCGGCGGTGAGAGAGGCTCCCAGCGAGCCGCGAGTTCGACGCGCGCCCAGCGAGACAGTACAGGGGTCGGAGACCATCTTGGTGGTGGAAGATGAGCCGTCCGTCCGCGAGTTGACGTGCGAATTCCTCAGAATGAGCGGCTTTGTGGTTCTGGAAGCGCAGGATCCCGCCCAGGCACTGCAGGTGTCACGCCAGCATTCCGGGACGATCCATCTCCTGCTCACCGACGTGGTGATGCGCGGAGGGAGCGGGCCCATCCTGTTCGACACTTTGCGCGCAGAGCGTCCGGAGATGAGGGTTCTCTATTTCTCGGGCTATTCGGATGAGTCCATCCTGCCCCACGGCGTGCACGCATCGCACGCGGCGCTTCTTCAGAAGCCATTCACACGCGATGCCCTGGCGGCGAAGGTGCGAACGGTCCTGGAGTAGATCGAGAATATCGGCGCTTCGCTTGGCGTGCGGCACGCTCGCGATTTGCCGCATCCAAGAATCCATGAAAGAAGGAAGGCAAAGGGGCATACCCTTTGCGCTACCAAAGGCACGCCCAAGGGGAGGGTGTGCTATGGTTTTCTCGGAAGCGGGGTGAAGACGGATGAGGCTGCGGCGGGAGACGCTGATGGTGGCGCTCGACGCGCTGCGCGCGAATAAGCTGCGGGCGTTTCTGACGGGCCTGGGCGTGGTGATCGGCAGCGCGTGCATCGTCTTGGTGGTGACGGTGGCGCTGACCGGGCGGAAATTCGTTCTTGCGCAGATCGAGGGTGTTGGATCCAACCTCGTCTGGGCCCAGTACGTCGAGATGCCCCAGCAGGCCCGCGCGCTGAGTTACGAGCTGACGCCCGCCGATCTGGACGCCATCGAGAAATCCGTTCCCCAGGTTGCCGAGGTGGCCGGGACTCGCGATACGCCAACCTCGATCGTCGAGGGGGGCGTCGAGCGCGGCGTAACGTTGATCGGCGTGACCGAAGGGTTTCAAGCGATTCGCCACCTGGTGATCCTGCGGGGACGCTACTTCGATCCGCAGGACATGGAGGCGCGGGGCAAAGTTTGCCTGATTACCAAGGATCTGGCGGACCGCATCTATCGTTATGAGAGCCCCGTCGGAAAATCCATCCGCGTGGGTGAGTTCACGTTCACCATCATCGGCGTTTTCCGGGAACGTGTGGCCACCTTTGGACTCTCGGAGATACAAAGGGAGTCGGTGATTATCCCGTACACGCTGATGCGGGATTACACCGGGCAGGACTATTTCCGCACGATTTACGCGCAGGCGAAAACGCCGGACGATGTGCCGGGGGTCACGCGGCAGGTGGACTGGATCCTGAAGAGCAGGCATCCTGCAACCGCCGTCTATCAGGTGCAAAACCTGACCGGGATTCTGGATGCGGCACAAAAGATTTCACTGGCGTTGTCGGTCGTGCTCGTCATCATTGCCTTTATCGCGCTGCTCATCAGCGGCATCGGGATCATGAACATCATGCTGGTCACCGTGACCGAGCGAACGCGCGAAATCGGCATCCGCAAGGCCATCGGGGCGGCGCGGCAGGAAATCCTCTACCAGTTTTTGATCGAGGCGCTGCTGATCAGCGGCGTGGGGGCAATCATTGGAATCGTTATCGGCGTAGGGATTCCGGTCGCCGTTCAGCCTCTTCTGCCGGGAAACCTTCGCGTGCCGGTGTCGGGCCTGTCGGTCGTTGTAGCGTTTCTCGTGTCGTGCGGCTCAGGAGTTTTCTTTGGTTACCTGCCCGCCAACGAGGCATCGAAACTTCAGCCCGTAGACTCCCTGCGCTATGAGTGAGATTCCGCGGCACACTCCGGGCGCGATCTCGTGCCTCCCTTCAGGTTTCGATGCGGCCCGGAGTTCCGCTACAATCGCAGGGCGCATCCCAAGGAAGAGAAAAGGAAGGATTCTTATGCCACAGATCAAACGGAATACCCGGCGCAGCCATAGCCGGCTTCTTGAACGGATGGCCCGCTGCCTGGGAATAGGAGCGCTCTTGCTGTTGTTCGCGGCGGCGGCTCTGGCGCAGGAGGGATCCCGCTCCTCTCCGGTGGGGGAACCGCTGACGCTGAAGCACGCCATCGAACTGGCTTTGCGCAACAGCGGCGATATGGCGGTGGCCAGGCTGCAACAGGGACTTGCCGAAAAGTCGGCGATGATTTCCAAGGCGGAATTCTTGCCAAACCTCTACGCCGGGTCCGGCGCGGCGTATACGAATGGGATCCCGCAAACTCCGGGAGGCTCGGCCCCTTCTGTCTTCGATGTTTCCTATACGCAGCAAGTGTTCAACCCGCCGCTGAAGGGGCAGGCGCGCGAACTTCAGGAACGCGTCCGCGCACAAAAGTTTGAGGTGGAAAGAGTGCGCGACACCGTGATCCTCAATACCGCCTCGGCCTATCTCGAACTGGGCAAAGCCCGCCACTCGCTCGAGCTGCTGCGAAAGGAACGGCAAAGCGCGCAGCGAATTCTGGATGTCACCAGCGAACGGCTTTCCGAAGGGCTGGAACTCCCCATTGAAGTGACCAAGGCGCAGCTCTCGGCCGCCCGCATTGAGAAGCGCATCCTGGATCTGGAGGGCCGCGAGGATGCGCTGGAGACAACCCTGCGCTCGATGACGGGCCTGCCGGAAGATCAGCCGATCGAGGTCAGCGCGGAAGAGTTGCCCGCTTCGGCGGAGCAGCCCATCGCCACGCTGGTCGGGCAGGCGCTTGCCAACAACGCGGGCTTAAAACAGGCCGAGGCGGAGCGTTACGCGCGGGAGTTGCGCTTGAAAGGGGAGCGAGGCGGCCATTTGCCCACGCTGCAGTTTGTGGGGATTTACAGCTTGCTTTCGAAATTCAACAACTACGACCAGTTCTACAATAAGTTCCAGCGGCACAACATCAATATCGGCGTGCAGGTTCAATTCCCCATTTTCAGCGCGCACACCATCGCCGCCGTTTCCCTGGCGACCACCAATCTCAAGGTGGCGGAAATGGATTTGCAGAACCAGCGCGGCGAGCTTTCCTCCGAAGTGCGCCGCCAGGTGCACCTGACGCGCGAACTGGATGCGGGTCGGGAAGTCGCGCGGCTTGAACTGCAGCTTGCGCAGCAGAACCTCGGCGTCCTGCAGGCCCAATACGAGGAAGGCCGCCTTAGCCTGCGCGACCTGGAAAAGGCGCGGCTCGAGGAAAGCGACCGCTGGATGGATTTTCTCAATGCAGGATTCGAGCGCCAGCGGGCGGAATTGGAACTGCTTCGCGCTACCGGACAAATTGCCCAAGTGTTTCAGTAAAACCGGGTGAGGGTCACCATGGGCGGCGGCGCCGGAGGAAAAGGAAGAGCCCGCTGAATCAGAACCCGTTTACTTCTTGAGTGAACAGGGCGCAAAGGATTCGTTTGGGAAGAAGCAGCAAACTCAAGTACAATTACAGAGCGGGTTGTCACGGGGCAATCCGGCCCGCGAAGTCCAAAAGAGCATTAGGGGAGAAGTATGCCTGAGGTGATGAAAACACTTTTGCTGAACCCGCCGAGTTTTGAGAATTTCGACGGCGGCGCGAGTTCGCGGTGGCCTTCCACGCGCGAAATCGAGTCCTACTGGTATCCCGTGTGGCTGACCTATCCGGCGGGGATGCTGGAGGGCAGCCGGCTGCTGGATGCCTCGCCCCACAAGGTTTCCCGCGCGCAAACCGTCGAGATTGCCCGCGACTACGAGTTTCTGGTCCTGTTCACCTCCACGGTGGGGTTCGAAAGCGATCTCCAGCTCGTCCGGCAGATGAAGGAAAAGAATCCCGGGCTCAAGATTGCGTTTGTCGGGCCGCACGTGCAGAACCGTCCCGAGGAAAGCCTGCGCGCCACCGAAGACATTGACTTCGTGGTGCGCGGGGAATTCGACTACGCGGTCGTGGAGTACGCGCAGGGGAAGCCGCTGGAGAAGATCCTGGGCATCAGTTATCTGGAGAACGGGCGCGTCGTGCATACGGCCTCGCGGCCGCAATTGCATACCGAGGAATTGGACGCACTGCCGTTTGCCACGGAGGTGTACAAGCGCGACCTGGAAATCGAGCGTTACACCGTGCCTTTCCTGATGCACCCGTTCGTGGCCGTGTACACCACGCGCGGCTGCCCCGCGCTTTGCACGTTTTGCCAGTGGCCGCAGACGCTCTCCGGCCATGCCTGGCGCGTGCGTTCCGCGGATAACCTGGCGCGCGAAATGAAGCAGGCCATCGAATGGTTTCCGCAGGCGAAGGAATTCTATTTCGACGACGACACCTTTAACATCCGGAAAGACCGCGTCTTGGAAGTCAGCGCCAAGCTCAAGCCGCTGAAATTCCGCTGGTCGGCCAACGCGCGCGTGCACAGCGATTACGAGACCATCAAGGCCATGGCGGATGCCGGTGCGCGCCTCTTCATCGTGGGATTCGAGTCCGGCGACGCCCAGATCCTCAAGAACATCAAGAAAGGCGCCACCGTCGAGATGGCGCGGAATTTCATGAAGTATTGCAAGAAGGTGGGCATCCGCGTTCACGGCGATTTCATCATCGGCCTGCCGGGCGAAACCCCGGAGACCATCCGGAAAACCATTGATTTTGCCAAAGAACTCGATTGCGAGACCATTCAAGTCTCCCTGGCCCACGCCTATCCCGGCACGGAGATGTACAACGACCTGGTGAAGGGCGACTTTCTCCGGGCCGAGGCTTTGGCGGACTCCGGCGGGCACCAGTTGCCCCACATCGAATATCCGCACCTGTCCCGCGAGGAAATGATGGCGGGCGTCAACCGTTTCTACGACGAGTATTACTTCCGGCCGAGAGTCGCCTGGCGGATTGTGCGCGAGGCCCTGTGGGATGCCCACGAGCGGAAACGGCTGTATCACGAAGCGGTGAGTTTCTTGAAGCTCCGCTCGGAGCGCTTGCGCTGGGCCAAGCGGGAGCCGCAGAGGAAGCCTGTCGTTTCGGTGCCTGCCATCGAGGCCGGCTCCGGGCCCGTGGCTCAGAGCTAGGCTACAGAAGGAATGAACCCGAAAGGGAACCTGCGTGTAAGGACCCTCAGCCTGGTTGTCTTGATGGTGCTCTGCACTTCGACCGGCGACATCCTTTTGAAGGGCGGGATGCGCAGGATTGGGCCCGTCCGGTTCGAGCCAGCCGCGCTTGCTTCCACATTCGCGAAAACGGTCACCAGCGGAATGATCTGGCTGGGCATTGCCTGCCTGCTTTCGGCCATGATGTGCTATCTCATGCTGCTGTCCTGGGCTGATTACAGCTACGTCATGCCGGCCTCATCGTTCGGCTATGCCGTGGTCGCTTTGATGGGGGTGCTGGTGCTGCGGGAAGATGTGACCTCGGTGCGCTGGGCCGGCGTAGCACTGATCTGCTTGGGAGTAGCGCTGGTGGGCCGAACCGAACCGCGCACCACGAGGGCAAGCTAAACATGCGCATGGCCGTCTTTCTCGCCGTCGTGGTCTTTGCGAGCACCGGAGGCGAAATCGCCATCACGCATGGCATGAAACTGGTTCACGAGCCTGACAGTTTTCATCCGCGCGCGGTCCTGGCATTCCTCAACCGGGCGCTGCGCAGCGGCTGGTTCTGGCTGGGGATTCCCCTGCTGGGGCTTTCCTTTTACTCCACACTTGTATTACTCTCCTGGGCACCGGTTAGCCTTGTCGTCCCCGCGACAGCGCTGAGCTACGCCGTTGGCGCGCTGGGAGCAAAGTTTATCCTGGGTGAGCGCGTAACATTCGGGCGCTGGGCCGGCGTGCTCCTGGTTTGTGCGGGAGTTGTGCTCGCCTGGGCCGGGTAATGGAAGCCCAAGGACCGCAAATTGGTTATTATTTCATTGCAGTGGCTCGTCATGTTGCTGGCCCTCGCGCCATTCGCCTATTACTTGCTTTCCCTTCACTGCATCCGTACCTTCTTTTCGAAAAATGAACGCGAGCCCGCATCGCCGGGTCAGTTTACTCCCCCCATCAGCATCCTGAAGCCGGTACGCGGCGTGGACCGCGAAGCCTATGAGAATTTTGCGAGTTACTGCCGCCAGGACTATCCCGAGTACGAAGTCGTGTTCGCGGTATCCGACGTCGAAGACCCGGCGATCCGAATCATTGTCCGGCTGATCCGCGATTTTCCGGGGCGCTCCATTCGCCTGCTGGTCGGAGCGCCGGAACTCGGCGCAAACAGCAAGGTGAATAAACTCTGCCGGCTGGTGCGTGAGGCCAAATACGATTTGCTCGTGATGAACGACAGCGATGTCCGCGTGGAACGGAATTATCTGCGGCACATTGCCGCTCGGTTTTCCAAGCCCCAGGTGGGCATGGTGACCGCCTTTTACCGCGGGATGGCCGAAGGAAGCGTGGCGGCGAGACTCGAGGGGCTGGCGCTTTCCACCGAGACGGTTCCGAACGCGCTGGTGGCACGCCATGTGGAAGGGAAGGTTCAGTTTGCTTTTGGATGGACCATGGCTACGACCAAGACGCATCTTGCGGCAATTGGCGGATTCGAGGCCATCGCGGACCATCATTCCGATGATTTCGAACTCGGGAACCGCATTGCTGCTCAAGGACTGAGCGTGGAATTCACACACTCCCCGGTTTGGATGGTGTTTCCCAAACAGACGATTCGCGAATACCTCCGGCATGAGCTGCGATGGGCCATCGGGCTCCGCAACGTGAGGCCTGCAGGTTATCTCGGGCTGGCGCTGACCTTCGGGTTGCCCTGGGCCTTCCTGGCCGCAATGGTGGCGCCGTCGCTGGGAATCGCGGGTGCCTATGTGCTGGCCTATGTGGTGCTGCGGTTGAGTCAGGTCTGGGCGGCGGGTGTCTGGGGGCTCGGGGATCCGCTAACACGCAGGAACCTCTGGCTGGTGCCCCTCCGGGACGCGTTGAGTTTCGTGGTTTGGATAGCGGGGCTCTTCGCGAGCAAGATCACCTGGAGAGGACTGGAATTCCGTGTAAAGAAAGGGCTGCTGGTTCCCATCGTTGGCACGAAAACTGCGCAAACCTGAAATCGCGTCACTCTGCTCCCAATGCCAGAGGAGGAACCCCCGAAGCAACGCGCGGATGCGTGGTTGACGGAGCCGCGCTTCCCGGCTACCCTAGAAACAACGAATCGCAGCGCCCACTTTTGCGGAGCCGCTGCGATTCGTTTCTGCTTCCTTCGACTGGGAGGTCGTCCAATCGGTAGGACTTCAGACTCTGGATCTGAATATCCTGGTTCGAGTCCAGGCCTCCCAGCCAATTTCCTGCCGTTTCAAAAGCCCTGCTGCCTCTGCTCCCTGGGTTAGAAACTCAACCGCGCGCCGAACTGAAGCTGCCGCATAGGCTGCGCCGAAGTAAATCCCAGCGGCTGGCTGGGAGAGAGACTCCGATTGCCATGCAGGTTAAAACCGAGAGCCGGGTCGGGGCCGATGACGCCCACGACGTTATTGACACTTCCAAAATTGGTCCGGTTGAAGATGTTGAAGCCTTCGGCAATGAGCTGCAAGTTGGCTTTCTCGGTCACTTTGAACTGGCGGCTCAAGCGCATGTCGAAGGCCACATAGTTCGGACCAATGCCGGTGTTGCGACCGGCTCCGGGCGGGCGGTCATTGGTGGAGTGCCGGTCGTTATTAACGTTCGACCCGGCCAACAAATTGAACGGATGCGCGCTGTTGTAGCGGACGATGGGAGACAGTTCAAAGCCTGAGAGGATGCGCCCCTTCCACGGGCTGTCGAACACGCCCGCGACCACGACCTTGTGCCGCTGATCAAAAGTGGAAAGGCTGCGTTCGCAGCTCAGGCACGTCTGATCGGCCGGTGAAAAATCACTGTTGAAATCCGTCGTTGTGTCGAATGCTTTGCTGTAAGTGTAATTTCCGATTAGCGTGTAGTTATTGCTGAAGCGTTTTTTGATTTCCAGAATACCGCCCTGGTAGAGAGATGACCCTGCGGACGAATACTGGTCGGTCTGGAGAAGCAACGGGTTAACAAAGCAGTTAACGATGTTTGCGCCCGCGCAGTTCGGGTTACTGGCGCCCCACTGCCGAATCGGGATATTGGCAGGCCCGGCAGGCACAAACTGCTGCGCGAGAGGCAGCTGCAGGATCTTCGCGTTGTTTGTATCAAGCGAAACGGGGATCTTGAGCGTATGGACGTAGATGTAGCTGGCGGAAACAGACACGCCGCCAAAAAGCTGGCGTTCAATGCCAAACTCACCCTGCTCCGAGTAAGGGTTCTGGTAACCAGGCTGGGCGCTGAAAATTACGCTCAACGGTGGAATCGGGCCGGTATGAGTGATGGCGATGCCGAACTGCGTCAAGTCAGCCGGCGTAATGCAGGCAGCCTGCCCAGACGCCAGCGTGCACGGAGCCATCTTTCCTTGCGCAAACAGCGTCTGAAAAATGTGATTCGCGCTCGTGGCAGTGGCGCCAAAGGTTGTGAATACCTGAGCAATCTGCCGGAAACCGTTGACGATGCCTAGATAATTCACCACGTCGGTAATCTGGCGATCGACGGTTCCGTAGAACATCCCGAACCCGCCGCGGACTACGGTCTTGTGGTTCTTGAACGGATCCCACGCGAACGAAACGCGGGGAGCAATATTGTCCTTATCGGTACTCAAGTTTCCGTATTGCACGTCCAGTTCATACCGGACGCCGAAGTTGAAGGTGAAATTGGACCGCAGGGCCCAGGAGTCCTGCCAGTAAGCGGCCGTGAACGGCCTCGCGTAGTTGGTCGTGGGATTGTCAAAGCCCTGCTGGTAGAACTGTGGGTCCCCAAACGCGGCGGACTGCAAGGAGTTTATGGCGATTGTTGGAAACCCTGCCACGGCACCCGGGAGTGACCCAAAGACAAATCGACCCGGGAAAAAAGTGTGGGATTCGGTATGGTTGCCGCGGGACAGCACCGCGCCCCCAAACTTCATTGTATGGTGGCCACGGATCATGGTGAGGTTGTCGGCAAATTCGGGGCGGCGCAAGATCGAAATGCTGGGTATGAAGATTTGGTTTCCTAAATTTCCAAAACCGGGGATATCGAGTCCCGCCTGCCCGAGCACGGTGGGAATCACATTAAAACTGTCGTAGTTCCACTGCCCGCGGGCTTCGTTCGAGGTGTTCGCGCTGAACTGGTGGAACCATGCGCCCTGGATGGTGTGGTCATAGGTATGAATCGAGCTGCCCCGGGAGAAGCCCGTCAGAGATTGCACATCGGGGTTTTCCTCCAGGTCGTGGGCATAACTGTAGCGCAGAAAAATCTGGTTGCGGTCGCTGAATTGGTGATCGAAGCGGCCAGATGCCAGGTATTGGCGCGTATTGAAGGGAAACAGTCCGCCGTTGGACTCAAACGAATTGATGAGGAAGTCGTCCAGAGCCGTCCCTCCGAAGGCGCTCGACTTGATCGTAAGAGCGCTGATTTGAGCCGGCGTCAAGGCTGCTTGCTGCGCAGCGGTGGGGCGAAATATGTTCGTGTTGGTCAGCAAGGGAACCGCATTCTGCGCGTCTTGCCGCAAACCTTCGAAAGCTGCAAAGAGGAAGGTCTTATCTTTGGTGATGGGGAAACCTGCCGATCCGCCGAACTGCTGCCGATTCAACGCATCCTTGACCGGCACGCCCGCTGAATCGGGGTTGGCAGGATTGAACGTTTGGCCCGGCTGGAGCGCCTGGCTGAAGGAAAATGGGTTGCGCGCGTCAAAAACATCGTCCCGGAAAAAGCCATACAGACTGCCGTGCAAGTTGTTGGAACCGGATTTCGATACGATGTTGATGGAGGCGCCGCTCCCTCCCCCCAACTCGGCCGAGTAGTTGCTGCGGTTAATCTGAAATTCCTGCACGGCATCCTGACTCAGAGTCGGGCGGACGCCGCCGGTATCGCCGTTGGCCTCGCCGCCGTCCACGGTCACATTGTTACCTCGGCCATTGCTTCCATAGAAGGATAGTCCGCTCTGCGGCGTTTGCTTAACGCGGAAATCCTGGTCCGAAGCGAGCCGCGTGGAATCCGTGGCGCCAGGCATCAGCAAGGTAAAAGTAAGATAGTCCCGGCGGTTGATGGGCAAATCGCGGATGTATTGCTCATTGATTGTGTCCGCTTGGTGCGATTTTTCCGTTTCCACGATGGGCGCTTCCGTGGTGACCTCCACCTGCTCCGCCACCTGCGACACCTTTATGTGGAAGTCGAGCACGACGGTCTGGCCGACGTTGACAATCACGCCCTTTTGGATGGAAGTTTGAAAGCCCGAGAGCTGGGCGCTCACATCGTAGGTACCTGGCGCAAGTCCAGCAATGTAATATTCGCCTTTAGTGTCGGAGACTGCCGAGCGCTTGAGCCCTTTCTGAGTCTCGGTCGCCGTCACCGTCGCATTCGGAACGTTGGCGCCAGTTGCATCGGTCACTGTTCCCCTGATATCCCCAGACGCGCCAACCCCTTGAGCATAAGCGCAGGTGGATGCCGCAATCGAAAAAACCAACACGCCCACGAATGACTTGAATAGCCTCATAAATCCCTCCCAAAGTCTTTGAAAAGCCCACAACCCCCTGAATCTTCTGTCAGAGGTGTATAGCAAAAACCTTTAGTGATAGTCAAATGATATTTGCTATCGAGTTTGGGCTCGAACCCGCAGGTCCCCGTCTCCCCCTGACAATGTGGATAGGAGACTGCGCTAGGTCGCGTGGAGTCTCCCGCTCCTGGATCGGATCGAAGCCTACGGTACTAGCCCCAGGGACGAGAACCCT
>DASQHY010000037.1:0-14643 GCA_035631855.1 Candidatus Acidiferrales bacterium | reverse complement strand
TTCCGGAACCGCGCTGCCGAAAAGCGTCCCGAGTGTGTGGCCCGTGCCATTCACCAAGTGGACAGCCGCATAAAAATAGGCGAAAGGGCGCAGCCAGCGCGCATTTCGATAGGCGAGCGGCGTAAGCGCCAAAAGGATCAGGTTCCCAATCATGAGGGCGAGGAGCCATGGCCAGAAGTCGAAAGTGGGCATCGGGAACCAGGCGTTCCGGGAGCGAATGGCGAGAACCGTCGGATTGTAAACGGAGAGGAACCCGGTGAGAGCTTCATCGGCGACGTGCGCACAAAACGCGAGGCAGAGAAAAAGCCAGGCGCGGCCGAAGTTGGGGATTCGGGCGAAGCTGGACGTGCTGGCCATGGAGTCCCTCCGCGCGGGAAACGCTCTGCTCGATAGTACGCGACACTGGCAAATAAAGATTCACGGAAAATTCGAGGCCTGTCCGCTTTGCTGCTGTGGGGAATCCTGATGCGCAGGATCGAAATTGCACTAGGAGAGGAGTGTGCTTCCGCTTCGCCGTTTGCGCGACCGGAGTGGTTGCGCTATTCTCGACGCGAACTTTTTGGCCGGAGGAAATCATCCGCATGCGATTTGTTTGGCTGGCCTGCGCCGTGGTGGGCGCGGTAGTTTCTTTTTCGACGCCCGCGGTTGCGCAGGATAATTATGAAATCCAGGTCTATAGTTTCGACACCGTCCCACCGCACCATACCATGGTCGAGCTCCACAGCAACTTCACGCTCAGCGGAAGCAAGACCTTTCAGGACGGCCTGCAACCCACCGATCATGCTTTCCACGAAACTCTCGAAATCACCCGCGGATTCACAGACTGGTTTGAAACAGGCTTTTACGTATTCACATCGGCGCGCAGCGGGCAGGGATGGGACTGGGTAGGCGACCATATTCGCCCGCGCGTCCGCGTCCCGGAAAAATGGCACTGGCCGGTGGGGGTCAGCCTATCGAATGAAATCGGTTATCAACGGCGGCGCTTCTCGCCCGATACATGGACCTGGGAGATGCGCCCCATCGTGGATCAGAAAGTGGGTCGATGGTATTGGTCGTTCAACCCGACGTTTGACCGCTCGCTCCACGGAGAAAGCGTGAGCCGCGGATTCGAGTTCTCGCCGAACTTCAAATTCAGCTACGACTTCACCAAGAAGATTGCCGGCGGCCTGGAATACTACGGAGCGCTCGGGGCGGTCACCGGCTTCGACCCGGTCCGGGATCAGCAGCAGCAGATCTTTCCGACAATTGACCTCAATCTCGCGCCGCAGTGGGAGATCAACTTTGGGTTGGGCGTTGGAGTCACCCGTTCGACCGATCACCTGATCGCCAAATGCATCCTCGGCTACCGCTTCAATTTCTAGCGGTCCATAAGGATGAACACCGGGCCCCGGCGATTTGCAATTCCGTCAATCCATTGCCCAATTCGCGGAGGGGCCGACGGTTCCTCGTATTTCCACAAGACGGGAAACCGCCCAGGCTTGAATTAGGTGTGCCTATTGTGTATCCTCGCGGTCGAAATCTTCCCGAGTTCATATGGTCCCATCAGGTTGTCACCGGTCTGAAATCATGGATTCACTGGCACGCAACAACCTCGCAATAGCATTGCTGCTTTTTCAAAAGGGGTGAGGAGGGGTCAATGACAACATCTTGTCTGAATTCGATGCGGCGTTTCGTTTTGGCAGCGTTTTTTGTTTCGATCTGCAGCGCGCTGGCTTTCGCGCAATCCGCCGGAACCGGGACAATCACGGGGACGGTCACGGATCCGCAGGGATCGACCGTGCCCGGGGCGATCGTCACGGTACGCAACACGGATACGGGTGGAGAACGGACACTCACTACGAATGACGCGGGCATTTACGTGGCCGCGTTCTTGCAATCCGGCAACTACCAAGTGAAGGCCAGCAAACAAGGGTTCGCCGTGGTCGAACACAAGGGTCTTGTCCTAGCGGTCGGGCAGACGCTGACGATCGATTTCGCCATGCCGTTGAAAACGACAGAGGAAACAGTAACCGTTACCAGCCAGGCGCCGCTGATCGAGCCGGAAAAAACCGAAACGTCGCAGGCGGTCAGCCAAACGCTTGTAGAGAATCTGCCCATCAACGGCCGGCGCTGGGACAACTTTGTCTTGCTGACTCCCGGCGTGACAACAGACGGCGGCTTCGGTCTGGTGAGCTACCGAGGTATTTCCGGCCTCTACAACGGAAACTATGTGGATGGGGCGAACAACAACCAAGCGTTCTTCTCCGAGGCCCGCGGCCGTACGCGCATCCAGTACACCTACAGCATGGATGCCATCAAGGAATTTCAAGTCAGCGAGAGCAACTACAGCGCGGAATTCGGCCAGGCCGCCGGCGGCATCGTAAACGCCGTGACCAAATCCGGCCAGAACACCATACACGGCGACGTGTTTTATTATCTTCGCTACCCTGCCCTCAACGCACTGGATCCCATCGCAAAATCGCGAGGGATCTTCACGCAATCGGACCACCAGCGCCAGCAATTCGGCGGCAGCGCCGGCGGCCCGATCATCAAGGACAAGTTTTTCTACTTCTTTAACTACGACGGGTCGCGCCGCGTATTCCCGATCGTGTACACGGGCCCTTCGGCCGCCCCCGGGACGCTGGCTCCCGCAAACTGCCCGGTGCAGGCTACCGCGGCGCAGTGTACTGCTGCCATCAATTTCGTAAATTCACTCACCGGGATCTTCCCGCGCAACGGGAATCAAGACGTGTATCTGGGGAAACTCGATTACCAGCTCAACGACAAGAATCGCTTCAGCGCCGCATTCAACTTCCACAATTGGCGGTCACCGAACGGAGTGATCACCTCGACCACGCGATTCAACGACTCCTCCACCACGAATGGGGGCGATTTCGTGCACAGCCGTTACCTCATTGCGGATTGGAATTCGACGGTCACGAGTCACATGCTGAACGATTTCCGGTTCCAGTGGGGCCGCGATCTTGAAGTTGAAACGCCGAACTTCCCCGGGCCCAGCGTGTCCATTTCGGGCATAACGACTTACGGCGAGCCGAACTTTCTGCCCCGGACGGCTTTCCCCGATGAACATCGTTACCAACTGACTGACAATCTCTCCATCGTGCGCGGCCGGCACACGTTCAAAACGGGCGTGGACGTAAACTTGATTCACGAACTGTTGATCAACCTCTTCCAGGGCGACGGGGTCTATAGTTACTCGGGCGCCTCCGCCGGAGCCTTTAGGAACTGGGTCGCCGACGTGTATGGCCTGAATCTGGGTGACGGAAGGACAGGGAGGCACTACAGCAACTTCACCCAGGCCGTGGATCCCATCACTGGCGTGGGGAAAGACGACTTCTACAACAATGACATCGCGACGTACTTCGAAGATTCCTGGAAAGCGCGGTCAAATCTTACAGTGAATCTCGGCCTGCGGTACGAGATCCAACATATCCCGCAGCCCCCGAGGCCGAACACCGCGACCCCGCTCCTAGCTTCGTTCACGACCACAATCAACACCGACACGAACAATTTCGGTCCCCGGATTGGAGTGTCGTGGGAATTCATGAAAAACACTGTGCTGCGCGCGGGCTACGGCATCTTCTACGGCAAAACAACGAACAGCACGTTCTATACGGTTCGCGTGGAGAACGGCGTCTTCCAGCAGACCGGGGTGTGCGGGCCGACTTCCGGTTGCGCACCAAATTTCCCGAACGTGATTTTCCCCGCGCCTGGCCCCGCGCTACAAGCTCCTTTTAGCGGGGCGTTGACCCCTGCGGTGCAGACTGTGGCAGTAAGCCCCAGCTCGTCCCTCAGCCGCGGGCTGGCGCCCGACTTCGTCAACCCGCTGGTGCACGAAGGCGAGTTGGCAATCGAGCGACAGATACCGGGGAACATCAGCGTGTCGGCCTCTTATCTGTTCAGCCGGGGACTCCATCTGCCCGTCTTCATTGACACGAACCTGAACCCGACCGCGTTGACGAAGACCTACGACGTCACGGACGCCAGCGGGAACACCGTTTCGCAGGTGACGGTCCCTCTCTACACCAGCCGCCCGTCCCCGGCGTCGGGTATCGTTTTAACCGGCTTCAGCGGCGTGAGTTCCTGGTACCACGGCCTGATCCTCAGCGCGCGCAAGCCCCTGAGCCACGGTGTCGAAATACTGGGCAACTACACGTTCAGCAAGTCGATTGACACCGGGCAGGTGATCGGGACAAACGGCACCTTTAACGGAACCAACACGCCTCTCGATCCCTTCAATCAAAGAGGAGAGCATGCGCTTTCGGACCTGGACCAGCGCCATCGCTTCGTAGGCAGTGTGTATTGGGTGCCGCCGTTCAAGAAGATCTCAAACCGGCCGCTGCGGCTGCTGGTGGATGGCTTCTCGTTCTCCACGATCACAACCATTGCTTCTCCCCAGCCGGTCACGGCAACAATCAGCGGCTCGCCATGCCCGAACGGAATGGATTTCGGCGTGACCTGCGGCGAAGTCAGCTCTTTCGGCGGGTTTACCGGAGGCCGCGCTCCCAACGTCGGCCGAAATGCTTTCCATGGCGCCACGCAGTTTCGAGATGTGGACTTTCGCGTGACCCGGGAGATTCCCCTGCGGGAACGTTTCAAGCTGCAAGTCCTTGCCGAAGCGTTCAACCTCTTCAATCACACCAACTTCCAGAGTGTTTCGAGCACCCTGCTGGACGTGGCACAACCAAGCGCTCTCGCCACGGCGACGTGTAAGGCTGCAGTGCACGTCAACACTTGCCTTGTCCCTGACAGCACCCCGTTCCTCATCCCGCAGTCGGCAAGTAACACGCTGTATGGGGCGCGGCAGTTGCAGTTCTCGGCCAAGATTTCTTTCTAGCGTCAAGCGAGAACAAAGGGCGGCGTCGCGATCGACCGCAGCGCCGCTCTTTCGTTTTTCGCCAACAAGTACAGCCCATTCCGTGACGAAGCACGGGCGCGTTGACGCGGCTGCGCTTGCCGTTTATAATAAAAAGTTTAACGATGGCTCTCGGAGGGACGATGTACGCCGTGATTCGCAGTGGGAACAAGCAGTACCGCGTGGCGCCGGGCGACACCGTGCGCGTGGAAAGAATGCCGGGCAAGGTTGGCGCGAAGGTTACCTTCGACGACGTGCTCGCCGTGCATGATGAAAAGAAGCTTCTCACTGGCGGCGACGCGTCCAAAGCGGCCGTCACCGGCAAGATCGTCCGGCAGGGGCGCGGCCCCAAGCTGACGGTTTTCAAGTACCGCAAGACCAAGCAGTACAAGATCTCCCGCGGACACCGGCAGAATTACACGGCCGTGCAGGTCAGCGACATCAAATTCTAAGGAATCCCGAGGCACAGAATATGGCGCACAAAAAAGGCGGCGGCTCTTCGGTAAACGGCCGCGATTCGCAGGGACAGCGGCTCGGCGTGAAGCGCTTTGGCGGGCAGTTGGTTCAGGCAGGAACCATTCTGGTGCGGCAGCGCGGCACGCGGCACAAGCCCGGCGTCAACGTAGGGCGCGGGAAAGACGACACGCTGTTTGCCACGATAACGGGCATTGTCCGCTTCGAGGACAAGGGCCGCAGCGGGCGCTACATCAGCGTGCTGCCGGCGGAAGCTCCCCCAGCCCCGGCCGCTTCCTAAGTCTTCTGTCTTCAATTACTTAGACCATGAGCTAGCGGCGGTGCTCTCTTCGCCTTCAATGAAGTTCTTCCACTCGTCGCAGTCACACAGTCTTCAAGGTTTGACACAGCTCAGCGGCCCACCCGGGAAAGCCTTCTTATATTCGCTGCGGCCGTGCGCCGGGATGATGACCAGGTCCGGCAACATGCGGTGGAGATTGTAAAGCACGCCAACAATCTGGTTGGCGCGCGCCGGATCGGCATCGGATTTTTGAAGCAGGAGTGATTTTCCGACGCGGTCCTGGAATCCCCGCGCGTCGTCCACGGCATCTCCCACGTGAAACATCCGCTTGGACGGCGACAGGTTCACAAACACGCCCACGCTTCCGGGAGTGTGCCCGCGCAGCGGCACCACGACCACCGAGCCATCGCCGTAGAGGTCCGCGCTTTCCTCGAAAATTTCGTACGGCTTCGGTCGGAATTCGACGGGATGAGCGCGGCCGTCGTGCAGCAAGCGAGAATGCTCGGCAATCACAAAGCCTTTCTTTTGATTGTTCGTGTCTGCCAAGAAGTCCAGCTCTTCCTTCGGAAGAAGGACGGGGACTCGCGGCAAGTCCATCAGTCCGCCCACGTGGTCCAGGTGCCCGTGGGAGACCACCACCCAGCGGAGCTTGGAAGGGTCTTGCCCCATAAGGTGCAGCAACTCGGGAATGGGGATGTCCGGGGCAAGCGGTCCCAACATCATTTCCCCGCGCAGACGCGTCCAAAACGGGTAGCCGCTGATTTCCTCGTCAAAATGGCTGGAGATTCCAGTGTCAATCAGGAGGTCGCCCGCGGGATGATGCACGAGGATCCCGGACATGGTCACAGCCATGGGAGTGCTTGTGAGCATGGCGCCCGTCTCCACCCAGCAGGCCGACATGGCCGGAAGCGCGGAGAAGGATGGCGCCACGCGCTGGCGCGCCGGAACATCGGGCAGGCTCGACCTGTGGACGAAAAGCACGTACACGCCTGCAGCCAGCACGACAACGAGGATGACGATCACCTGCACGATGCGTTTTACCCAACGGCCCCACTGCGGCATTCTCCGCCTCCTTGGATCGCGCCGAGTTCAGACTTCCGGATTCACCCTATGTTATCTTTGTTTGGAGATGGATTCCCGTGTTTGTTGACGAAGCCAAAATCTACGTGAAAGCAGGCGACGGAGGCAATGGCTGCGTGGCCTTTCGGCGGGAAAAGTTCGTGCCGCGCGGCGGGCCTTCGGGTGGGGACGGCGGCGGGGGCGGGAGTATCCTGCTGGAAGCCAACCCGCACGACAACACGCTGCTGCGCTACCGCTTTAATCGCGAATTCCGCGCGGAACGCGGCCGCCATGGCGAAGGCTCGAACTGCACGGGACATTCCGGCGCCGACCTCCTCCTTCAGGTTCCGGTGGGCACAGTGGTCTTCGACGATGCGGGAGAGCAGCTCATCGATTTGACCAAGGCCGGACAGCGGTTCACGGTGGCGCGCGGGGGGCGCGGCGGCCGGGGAAACCAGCATTTCGCCAAGCCCTGGCATCAGGCGCCGCGCGAATCCGAAGAGGGCCAGCCGGGAGAAGAGCGCCACCTACGCCTGGAATTGAAGTTGCTGGCGGACGTGGGACTGGTGGGCTTCCCCAACGTGGGGAAGTCCACGCTCATCTCGCGCATCTCGGCGGCGCGGCCGAAGATCGCGGATTATCCGTTTACGACGCTGGAGCCGGGCCTCGGCGTGGTCAGCGCCGATGGCGCCCCAGGACGCGAGACCGGCCGCACCTTCGTGGTCGCGGACCTCCCGGGATTGATTGAAGGCGCGCACAGCGGGGCCGGCCTGGGGATTCGTTTTCTGCGGCACGTCGAACGGACGCGATTGTTGGCGCACTTGATTGACACCAGCGATGCCTCGGAGCGCGACCCCGTCCACGATTTCGAAATTATCACCGGGGAGTTGGCGGCGTTCAGCGAAACGCTCGCGGCCAAGCCCATGCTCGTGGTGGCGACAAAACTTGACGCCACCACGGACCGCTCGCGCCTGGAAAAGCTGCGCGAGTTTTGCGCCGCCAGGAAACTGGAGTTCCACGCGATTTCCGCCGTCACCGGTGAGGGCGTCAAGGAACTGGTTCGCGGGATGGCCGACGCGCTGGACCGCCTGCCGCGGCCCAGCTTGGAGCTTGAAAACCATGCGGCTCCCGAGACCGCCGCGCACGCGCCCTTGACGGAGCCCCATTGAGTACCGCGCAGCTCCCGCGGACCGCTGCCCGGCACCATCCCCGCCGCATTGCATTATTCGGCGGGTCGTTCGACCCGGTACACGAGGGGCATCTGGCCGTGGCGCGGGCCGCGGATCGGCGGTTCAACTTCGACGAAATCCACTTCATTCCGGCGAGCCGGCCGCCGCACAAGAGCCGCCGACACCTGGCTCCGTTTCCGCACCGCTTCGCCATGGTGGCCCTGGCTTGCGCCGAACATCCGCACTTTGTGCCGTCGCTGGCCGAGGCGGGAGAGGATTTCAGCGGCCACCAGCTTTTCTATTCGGTTGACACGGTGCGCCACTTCAAACAGGCCTATCACCGGGGCGACCACTTCTATTTCCTGATTGGCGCCGACGCTTTCCTCGAAATCCCCACCTGGAAGGAGTACGAGGCGCTGCTGGGCCTCAGCGATTTCGTGGTGGCGGCACGCCCCGGCTTCCGCGCGGAGGCGTTGCGTCTGGTGATTTCGCCGGAATTGCTCGGGCGGCCGAGCCCGCGCCACCGCGATAACCCCGTGCACGAAGGGCACGTCGTGGCGCACCTGCGCCGCACCACCGTCTATCTGCTGGACACGGTTTCGAGCGAAGTCTCCGCCACGGAAGTGCGGCAGCGCGTCCACGCGGGGCAGTCCATTCACGGGCTTGTTTCCCCGCGCGTGGAGGAATACATTGGAAAGCAGGCCTTGTACCGTTGAAAGTGGATTCCCTTCGCCCGGAAGTGCGCCACGCCGTGGAAGCGGCCCAGGACAAGAAAGCCGCCGGCGTCATTGTGCTCGACCTTACCGGCCTCGCTTCCTTCACGGACTACTTTGTGCTGTGCACGGGCTTCAGCACGCGGCAGGTCCAAGCCATCAGCGATGAAATCGAAGAGCGGCTGGCAGGCGGCGGGCTGCGGCCGGCGCACCGCGAAGGGTACGCGACCGCCGAATGGGTGCTCCTCGACTACCGCGGATTCCTCGTGCATGTTTTCACGGAGGCCGCCCGGCGGTTCTATGACTTGGAGCGCCTGTGGCGCTCGGCGCGGCGCATCGAGTTCCCCGACGGATCGCCGGGCACGCGGGCGGACAGCGCGCCCCAGGGAGCGCAGTCGGCATGACTCCCGCGCGCCTGGAATGGATTGCAGACGATCCGGCCTCGGCGCGGCTGTACGAGCTCGCGCAGAAGGTAGCCGAGACTTCGGCGACGCTCCTGATCACCGGAGAAAGCGGCGCTGGAAAAGACTACCTTGCACGGGTGGTCCACGAGTTGAGCAGCCGGCGCGACGCTCCGTTCCTGAAAATTGACTGCGCCAGCCTGCCGCAGGAACTGGTGGAATCGGAGCTGTTTGGCCACGAGCGCGGAGCGTTCACCGGGGCGGTGGAGCGCAAGCTGGGGCGCTTCGAGATGGCCGGAGAGGGCACGATCGTCCTCGATGAAATTGCCGCGCTTTCCGGCGGGACTCAATCCAAGCTGCTGCGCGTGCTCGAAGAGCGCACCTTCGAGCGCCTGGGCGGTACCGAAACGCTGCGCATTGATGCGCGCTTGATCGCGCTGACCAATGCCGACCTGCGGAAGGGGGTGGCTGAGGGAAGATTTCGTGAGGATCTCTTTTTCCGTTTGAATGTGGTGACGCTCGACGTTCCGCCGCTGCGCGAGCGCCCCGCCGATCTGCTGCCGATTACCAAGCATCTGCTGGTCAAGCTGGCTTCCGTACATGGCCGCCCCGAACCGGCTCTGAGTGAAGAGGCGTGGCGGGCCATCGCGGCCTACGGGTGGCCGGGGAACGTCCGCGAGTTGCGCAACGCGCTGGAGCGCGCCCTGATCTTTTCGAATTCGGCGGAGCTGGTGCCGGCGGATTTCCCCGAGCCGGTGCGCGCCGCCGCTGCCGGTTCGGTGGGTGCGCTCGTCGGACTCCGCTCGCTGGAAGAGGTGGAGCGCGAGGTCATCGCCTCCACGCTGGAAGCGACGCGCTACAAAATCTCCAAGGCAGCCGGGATCCTGGGCATCAGCCGGAAAACTCTACTCGAGAAGCGCAAGCGTTACGGGTTGAAGTGATGCCGCAATTCCTCCTCTGAATGAAGCTTCGCATAGTCATGCTCGGCAAGACGCGCCGCGCGGAAATCCGCGCGCTGCTGGACGATTACCTGGGACGCCTCCGCCATCATTGTGAAGTAGAAGCCGTGGAAGTGCGCGATTCCGCAGCCGGGCAACGAAAACTCGCGGCTGCTTCGCCGGGCACCATCGTCCTGCTCGACGCCGCAGGAAGGGAATTCACTTCGGAGGAATTCGCCGCTTGGCTGGGCGAGCGCCGCGACCGCGGCACGCGTGAATTGGTGTTTCTCTGCGGCGATGCCGAAGGTTTCCCCGCAGAACTGCGCCGGCGCGCGGAGATGAAACTTTCCCTCACGTCGCTGACGCTATCTCATGAGCTCGCCCGGGTGGTCCTAGCCGAGCAGCTTTACCGCGCATTCGCGATTCTTTCCGGCAGCCCCTACCCGAAGTAGCCGCCTTTGTTGTAAAAGGGAACTCCCCATGAGTGTGCGAATCCTTCCCGACGCCAACGCTCCGACAGCCGCGATCGAATTGACCATCACGCGCCCGCTCGCCGATTACGATATCGAAGAGGTCGAAATGGCCGTCCCGCGGGCCATCGACGGCATTTTGGTCACTCAAGGCTTTCGCGATCTGGTGGACGACGCACGGGGCATTCTCGAAGGGTTGCTTCGCGGCACGGGCCTGGAAATCGTCCAGTTGACCGGGGCCATTTGTCCCGGAGGCGGGGTGTACCGGCCCGGTCTATGGCTGGTGCTGCGCGAGTCTGGCGGGGCCTCGACCGCGCCAATGTCCGATGGCTCCCGAGCCCTACTTGCTAAATTCGCCGAGGAGGTTCGCCGGCGGCTTCAGATCTCCTGAGTTCAGAGGACTTGCCTTGCGTGGCACGCGGTTGACGTAGCCCGCCGCGGATGCTATAAAAGTTTTCTTTGTCTTGTCCCTAATTCGGCTCGCAGGACCGCAGGTGGACCCATTCGGGTGTGACATCTGCGCCGGCCGCCCCTTTCAGGCATAACGGACGGGATGGAAATTGTTCACCAACTTGGCGAACTGTTCCTGCAGGCTGTACCTACAGTCCTGATTGTTTTCCTTTTTTATCTCTTCCTGCGCGCCAACTTCTTTAAGCCGTTCGAGCGCGTGATGGCGGAGCGCCGCGAACGCACCATTGGCGCGCAACGCGCCGCGGAAGCGAGCCAAGCGGCGGCCGCCGAGAAGGTCCGCGCTTATCAGGAGGCCCTCAAGAAAGCTCGCAGCGGAATCTACGCCCAGCAGGAAACGGCGCGTCAAAAGATGTTGGAGGAACGTACCGCGCGCATCCGTGAAAGCCGCGAGCGGGCTTCCGGCGAGGTGCGTGCCGCGAAGGAGCGGATTTCCCGGGAACTCACTTCAGCCCGCGCCGACCTGGAGATGACCAGCGCACAGCTTGGCGGCGAAATCGCCCGCGCCATCCTGGAACGCCGCCCACCCCAACCCGCGAGGGGCACTCGATGAACCGGCGCCGTGCTTTCATTCTTTCCGCGGCCGCCAGCGTGGTAGCGCTCATTTTCTTGGTCGGGCCGATTCTGGCGGCGGAAGGCGCGGAGCAAAACCCCGTCGAAACTCCCATCGGTGAAGTTTTTCAATGGCTGAACTTCTTCATCGTTTTCGGAGGGCTTGCTTACTTGATCGCCAAGAAAGCGCCCGCCTTTTTCAGCGCCCGCGCTGCCGTGGTCTCCGCGGCGATCACCGAAGCGGCGGCCGCAAAGGCGGAGGCGGAACGTCTGCTCGGCGAAGCGGAAGAGAGTCTCGCGCGCCTCGACCTGGAAGTGGCCAAGCTGCGCACTGCGGCCGAAGCGGAAGCTGCCGACGAAGCAGAACGCCTGCGCCGGGCCACCGGCGAGGAGATCGAAAGGATCGGGCGGGCAGCGCGTGCCGAAATGGAGGCTGCCGAGCGCGCCGCAGGCATGGAATTGAGAGCCGCGGGCGCGCGTCTAGCGGTGGAGCGCGCCGAAGCGCTGCTTCGTAAGCAGATTGTTGCAGACACGCAGGCGGCATTGTTCCGCAACTTTGTGGAGAACCTGCCGGGGAGCGCCCCTTGAGAGGGCTCGCGCAGCGCTACGCCGCGGCGCTGGCCGACGTCGCTCTGGAGCAGGGCGCTGCGGAGCCCATCCGGAAAAACCTCGCTGATTTTTGCGCGGCGCTCGAAGGCTCTCCGGATCTGGTCAATGCTTTACGCAGTCCGGGAGTGGCCCGCGCGGACAAGCAAGCGGTGATCGAAAAGATTGCCGCGCGAATCGGCGCCGGAAGAATTTTCCGCAATTTCCTTCTGGTGCTGTCCGATAACCGGCGGACTGGGCTGTTGCCGGAAATTGCCGGCGCGTTCCACTCCGTTCTTCTCGAGCGCATGGGCATCGCCGAAGCGCAGGTGACTTCGGCGGCGGAGCTTACGGCAGCGCAGAAAAGGGAGCTGAGCGCGGCGCTCGAACGCCTGACCGGCAAGAAGGTGGAGGCGCGGTATTCCCTTGATCCCGCCCTGATGGGCGGCGCCGTTGTGCGCATTGGCTCGACGGTCTATGACGGCTCGGTGCGCGAGCAGTTGGAGCGGCTGCACGCCCGGCTGGCTTCGGAATAGGAGCAGGAATGGCGATCAAAGCAGACGAAATTACCAAGATTCTGCGCGAGCAGATCTCCAATTACGAACAAAGCGTCGCGGTCGAAGAAGTCGGCTCGGTGATCAGCGTGGGCGACGGCATCGCGCGGATTCACGGCCTCGAAAAGGTGATGGCCGGGGAGATGATTGCGTTCCCGCACAACGTCTTCGGCATTGCACTGAACCTCGAAGAAGACCAGGTCGGCGCCGTGCTCCTGGGCGAATATACACTGATCAAAGAGGGCGACACCGTCAAGCGCACCAACACCATCATGTCGGTGCCCGTCGGGGATGCGCTGGTCGGCCGCGTGGTTAACCCCCTCGGCGAGCCGGTGGACGGCAAGGGCCCCATCGCCGCAAAGCAGCGCAACCCGCTCGAACGGCTAGCGCCCGGCGTCATTGACCGTCAGCCGGTGCGCGAACCTCTGCAAACCGGGATCAAGGCCATTGACTCGATGATCCCCATCGGCCGCGGCCAGCGCGAGTTGATCATCGGCGACCGCCAGACCGGCAAGACCGCCATCATTCTGGACACCATCATCAACCAGAAGGGCGGCGACTTGATCTGCATCTATTGCGCGATCGGGCAGAAACGCTCCACGATTGCGCAGGTGGTGAAGATTCTGACCGATGCCGGGGCCATGGACTACACCATCGTGGTGGCCTCTTCGGCCACCGAGCCGGCCACGGTGCAATACATCGCTCCCTACGCGGCGTGCTCCATGGGCGAATACTTCCGCGACACCAAGCGCCACGCGGTTTGCTTCTACGATGATCTTTCCAAGCACGCGCAAGCTTATCGCGAGATCTCCCTGCTGCTGCGCCGCCCTCCGGGACGCGAGGCCTTCCCGGGCGACGTCTTTTACCTGCACTCGCGCCTGCTGGAACGCGCCGCGAAACTCAACGACAAGCTGGGGGCCGGCTCACTTACGGCGCTGCCCGTGATTGAGACGCAGGCGGGCGACGTCTCCGCATATATTCCGACAAACGTGATTTCCATTACCGACGGCCAAATCTATCTGGAGTCCGACCTGTTCAACGCGGGTATCCGTCCGGCCATCAATGCGGGTATTTCGGTAAGCCGAGTCGGCGGCAACGCGCAGATCAAGGCCATGCGCCAAGTGGCGGGCTCGCTGCGTTTGGACATGGCGCAATACCGCGACCTCGCCGCGTTTGCGCAGTTTGGCACCGACCAACTCGACAAGGTCACGCAGGCGCAGATTGTCCGCGGCCAGCGGCTGACCGAAGTGCTCAAACAGGATCAACTCGCGCCGCTTTCGGTCGAGAAACAAGTCTTCCTCATCTTCGCCGGGACCAGCGGCGCGATGGACGGTATTGCCGTCGCCGATTGCGGCCGCTTCGAGCGCGAACTTCTCGAGTTTGTGAACACCAATTACTCGGGTCTAATGAAGAAAATCGCCGAGAAGAAGGCGTTTGACGACGCTTTGCGCGCGGAAGCCAAGCAGGCGATTGATGCGTTCAAGGAACGCTTCACTCCCAGCGCCAAGGCAGCCAGTTAGGAGATGCGCAGCAGTTTTTAGAGAGCCATGGCCACGCTTCTTGATTTCCGGCGCCGCATTCGCTCGGTGAAAAGCACGCAGCAAATCACCCGGGCGATGAAATTTGTGGCCGCGGCGCGTCTGCGGCGTGCGCAGGACCGCGCCATCGCTGCGCGGCCTTACTCCCGGGAAATCGCCCGCGTCCTCCGCTCCACGATGGCGCGGATCGAGCATCCCGCGCACCCGCTGATGGCCCACCGCGAGGAGGAAAAAATCCTGACCGTGGTTCTGACCGGCGAGCGCGGCCTTTGCGGCGCGTTCAATACCAACATCCTGCGCAAGGCCGTGGAGTTCCTGCGCGCGCATCGAGATCGCAAACTGTTTGTCATCCCTGTGGGCAAGAAGGGCCGCGACGCCCTGCGGAAACAGAATTTCGCGTTTCTCGGCGAGTACGTGAACGTGCTGGCGAAGGTGGAATTCTCCACGGCGCGCGAAATCGCCGCTCTGGTCAACGACCTTTACTCCTCAGCGCAAGTGGACGCCGTCTATATGGTGTACAGCGAGTTCAAGAACGTCATTGCCCCGAGGCTCATGCTCGAGAAACTCCTTCCGGTGGAAACGTTGCG
>DASQHY010000036.1:0-3253 GCA_035631855.1 Candidatus Acidiferrales bacterium | reverse complement strand
GCCTTGGCGGCGATGGCTCCAGCTGCGGCACCGAGAACAAACCACTTGGCGGCGAGAGCTATCCGGCGTAGGGCACTTCCCCCTTTAGCTGCCCGGACTGCGTCGTCGCGCTGCCTGGTCAGGGCGAGGGTTTTGGCTTTTTCGTCCTGCAAGTCGCCCTGGGCAGCTTGCAACCTGGCTTGACACGCCTTGCAATCGAGGGCGAAGTCGTAGAGGGGCTTCAGGTCGGCGGCTGGAAGGATGGTGTCGCTCAATTGGGCGGGTTTCGGCGTTGGATTTCCGGGCAGGGGGCCGTTGGGGGCTGATTTGTCCGCGGAGCCGGTAGAGGTGGCTGCCGACTCCCCGAGAGTACCCTGCGCTGGCGGCGCGGGATGGCTCTGGGGAGCGATGGGAACAGGCAAAGGAATTATGCTGGGAAGAGCCTTGAGGATCTGGGCGGGTGTCACTGCTGCTTGTTTCTGTGCGGCGATTTGCGCAAGGGTTTGATTGAGAAGAATGTCCCTGTCGTGCTGGCTGGCGGCGGCTTGCGAGATGGTTTTCTGGGCTGCGGCGAATTGGCCGGCGAGCTGCGCGCGATCGCGGCGGTCGGCCTCCCAAGCGGAGAAGATTATGATCGCGAGCACGACCGGAAGTAATGTCTCTGCAAGGCGCAACCAAATTCGTCTAGACATATATGATTCTACTTTTGTTTTGTATTAGGCTTCGTACGAGGTGACTTGCCACGTGGGCATGCGTGAATTATTTCTCGAGAATTTTGCAGGCGACCTGGAATATCATCCCCGCCGCGCTGCTATCTATTTGATCCTCGCAGCAAGCTCCGTCTGTTTCTGGGCATTTTCTCCAACCACAAGCAAGTTCACTCCGGTTCCGCTTATCTTTGTGCTTGGCGGTTTGACGCTGCTGATCAAAGGAATCTTTCTCCTCCGGCCATCATCCGAAGGGATCGGTCTGTCTGATACGGAACTGACGGAGCTCACAACCTCGGCACAACGCAAGAAATTCACATCCATCCCATCGCAAGCGGCCCAGATCGTACAAGACTTCGGCGCCGGCGGGCTGTTGTTGTGGCCGCTGCTGAATATGGGAAAAGATATTGATCAGTCTTGGAGTAATCCCCCACGTTGGACAGTGTTTGGGGTCGGCGCATTCCTCTTTTGCTTTGGATGGCTCATTCGACGGCTCACCCGGGATCAAGGTCCTCAGGGATAACGAGCGGCGCCTTTGCTAGAGATAATGCGCGCGACGAGCAAGAACCTGGCCCGGATACGCGGGATTCGCTCCGCCGTTCCATGCGAGCAGGCCGCGGGTTGTGTCGCCGTCCATGGCATCGAGTTTCTTGCGCAATAATTTGCAACCTACAGCGAGGCCCTGCTCGGGGTCGCAGAGCGCGGCGAGAAACAATCCGTCAAAGCCCATTTCGCGGGCGACTTGCCCCATCACCTGCATGAGTCCCCAGGAAAATCCGCGCGCGTAAGCCTCCGAAGAGGTGATCTTGTTGTTCGTATAGAGATGCGCGACATATTTGGCGAAGAACGCGGGCTCATAGCGCATGGCCCAGGGATTCCAGGAGGATTCCTGCTCGACGATGGCGCAAACCAACGCGGGGTCGAGCGATTGCGAGGCGGCCGCCCGGCGCGCGAGCGCGACGAGTTGAGGCGGGGAAGTCATTTCACTGTTTTGTTCTGGCGATTGTTCCGTCGTAACGATGGTTCAGTCGTGGCGCCGGTGCCCGTGCAGGTCCACGAAGCGCACCAGCGGAGGCTCGTGCAGGTCAATTCCCTGCCCCTGGGCAATTTCGCGAAGCGCGGAATAAATGTGCGGCAGATGATTTGTGGCGATATCGCGGACAAACGCGCGCACGATTTCGTCGTTGCGCATGCGTCGGTGCAGCCAGCGCAGGAACAGAACGAACTGCGCGGTTGCCGACACAAGCGCGGTCAAGATTCCGTACCAGTGATATGGCATGGGAAGTTCCTTGTCCCAGAAGTTGCCTGACGCGAGGACGATGGCGCCGAAGCAAGACTGCGCGATCGCCGGCGCACAGGCTGAAGCCTGTGCCACTATCCGAACAAAGCGGACGGCAGTGCGCCGAGCGTGGCCCCGAGACCGGAGCCGAGCGAACTGAAGAATCCCGGGTTTGGCCGCGAAACGCTCGCACGCACGCCAAGCAGTTGCGAGGGAATGCCAAGCGTGCGGCCTAGAAGGTTGGTGTCCACGCCAAAGAGGCCAGAGAGCCCTTGCAGCGCAGCCATCTGGCGCTGGAACGCGGTGTTCGTGAAGGCCAGCTGATTCTGCTGTGCCTGATTGCCTTCCGCGATGCCCTTCTGGCGCGCGAGTTCGTCGGTGAGCTCGCTGAAGCCGGCGGGATTGTTTGTGCGCGCGACACGATTCGCCGCGGACTGCTGCAGCGAATTGAAAGCGCTGGCGAGCGCGCCCTGGGATTGTCCCGTGACGGCGGCCTTGTCGGCAGGGCTGAGGCCGGGATTGTTCAGAATGCTCTGAAACTGCGAGTTGAGGACATTCCCGGTCTGCTGCTGCTGATTGAGGAATTGTTGATTGAGCGCATTGATGCTGGCGAGCTGCTGATCGGTCAAATTCTGCGTTTGTGTTTGTGCGCGGCTCATGATGAAAACCTCCGGATTCGTTCAGTCATTTACGGCGTGAGTCTCTTGCAGTACGGCGTCCAGCTATCGTCGCGGCGCCAGCCGAGGCGCTCGATGCGGCGGCCGAACCTCTCCGCGATTCGCGGAGGCAGCCAGGCGTGAACGTCATCGAGGCCGCGCTGCCAGGCGTCGCGCTCCGTGGCGGCGTGAAGACCGAGCATCCATCGCCAGCGGTCGCGCGGCGTGCCCGCCTTCGGATCCAGGAGCAAGTAGGCCTCGGCCGTGAGGCGAAGCAGCGCTGCGCCGATGATTTTTTCCGGCGGCGGTTCGCCCCGGTGAGATTCGCCTTCCGCTCCCGCTTCGGAGAGAACCAGTTTCGTTACGAAGAGCGGATTGCTCAAATCCGGCAGCGGATAATCGAAACCTTGCACCGCATGTATCGCGCGCAGAGCGCCGAGGTCTGATTCCCGATATTCGCGGACGAGCATTGAGTGCTACAGAATTGTTTGGCGCGTGATGCGCGAGCCTGGATGGACGCCAAAGCCGTTTCCGCCGCGAACCTGGCCGTTGGGAAGCACGCCGCTGCCGCTCGAAGGAAGCGGAGTTGGCCCGGTCGAGCCGCCGCCCGCCACGGCCGTCGGCGGCGAACC
>DASQHY010000035.1:0-21237 GCA_035631855.1 Candidatus Acidiferrales bacterium | reverse complement strand
ACGGAACAGGTTCAGCAAGACCCCGCCCCACAGAGCTCGCGATGACGCAGCACCTGTCCAAGTTCCAGTCATCTGTTGGGCATGGGAAATCGGAATGACTACCAGCGAAACGAACAAAAACAGCAGGCCTCTTCTCATTGATTCGCCTCTTGTTCCTATGTTGACACCGGAACGCTCTGTGATGTTCCCAGTTTAACCGTTGCACTTCTACGAGAGAAGTCTCGCACGGCTCAATGCCCCGGCGATGCTTAGTCTCCGTTCGCGAGCGAATCACTGGCCAGCCGGAATTGATTCCATGCATTAAATACGTTAGATATAGACATTTGCGTAATTAGAACCAGGTCCATACAAATCACCAACAAACGCAAATGATAGAATGGAGGCAGTTCCATCTCCCCGCCTCCAGTACCAGAATCAGCTGGGACCTTCGCTTGGAACGCGGACTGTTCAAAACACCTGTAATGTATTGATTATAAAAGCCTTAATATGGTGGAGGCGGGGGGAGTCGAACCCCCGTCCGAAAAGCGCTACGGCCCGAAGCCTACATGCTTAGCTCAATTCCATTTAGTTCGTCAGCCGCGCTCAGAATGAGCAAGAAACGTGGCCGGCTAGTCCGGTGGTTCTCGCCGACGCATCACGGACCGAGATGCGCCGGCCAGCCTACTGTGCGACGCCTCTTGCCGGGCCCGTAGGCGAAGCCCGGGGAGACGTGGTGCCTAATTTAAGTTAGGCAGCCAGAGCCAATTGTGTATTGGCAGTTCTAGTTTCCACCCGGTCACGGGCAGGTGGGGCCCGGCATGCCTTCGGGTCGCGACAGCTTCCGTCGAAACCGTGTCGCCCCCTGAGCAATTTCTATTCTACCACAGCCGCTTGCGCGGTCCCGATGTGCACATCCCGCGATGCACAATGTCGGCACAGGCCCGGCTTTCGGTGTTGACACCGCCTATCACCGTCCCAATAATGAATATTTGGGAGTTTGGAGGGCATGAGTCCAACCAGCAAGAAACCCGGTTCAGACGCTACGCCTGTCGAGCAGGCCGTGGTGCGCGCCTTGCGCGACAACCTGGAACGGCTGCAGCGGACCTCCAACGAGCTTCATGAAGCGGTTGCCGACGTGGTTGCCGCGTGTTCCAGCTCCAAGCCGACCAACGCGCTGCCCCCCATGCTCCGCGCGCAGACGGCTGCGGCTTCGCTGTCGGCGTCGCTGGATGTGCTGACGCGTTTTGTCTCCTCCACGCTTCACTCGGCATCACGTGGCGGGCTCGACGAAGAACTCCTGCGGGTTGTGAGTCTGCCGCAACCGGAAGCGGCCCCGGCAGCGCCCGCGCCGGAGAAACCCGCTCCTTCGATTCCCGTGCCCATGGCTGCGGCTCCGCAAGAAGCGCCTCCCTCAGCCACCGGCGCCGGCTCCTCGTCTTTCTTTGTCGCGGAACCCGGCGCGGAAGATGCGGCTGAATCGCTGATCTATCCTGAGCCGGTTGTCGAGAAGGCCGCACAATTTGATCCGGCGCAACTCCCGCGCGAGCAGCAGGAATTGCATCGCCGCGCCAATCGTGTTGCCAAAGTTTCCATGCAGGACATCAAGATGTTGAGGCCCGAACAGGTTCGCCAGGGCCGCGAGAACAGGGATATTTGTGCAAGATTACGCGAAGACATTGAAAAGGCACGTAAGGAGTACGATCGCCGCTTCCGGCCCATCTTGGATCATCCGGTCGATTACTTCCATCACTGGATGGTTGAAATCCTGGCCGACGGGGACCCCCAGGCGCTCGGGGACTATCCTTATCCCTCACCGGTCCAGAATCGCTAAGCGAACATCTCTTCCTGCGCGCTGCTTGTGCAAGGGTGGGCACTTCCGCGCCTTGCTCGCTCTGCATTTCGCCGCAAGCCTGCTCTTCTTCCTCCTGCTCATCGGCATTGCAGCCCCCCCTGGTTTCCCGCAGGCCTTTGATCGAAACCAGGCGCACGGAAAGACGCACAAGAAAGATGAGGGAAAGGTCCGGCCTGAACTTGCCGCCTCTCCGGAAATACTGACGCCCGAAGATGAGGCCTCACAAAAGGAATTGGGGCAATTGGCGCGCGCCCTTGCATCGGGAACTGCGAATGCCTACGAACCTCTGAAGTCCTACGCAGAGAAGCATGCTGCTGACAACTGGGGGGCGCGCGCCGCGCTGGCCCTCGGTTATTTTGATTACACAAGAAACCACAACGCGCAGGCAGCGCCCTGGCTTGAAAAAGCCATGAAGGACGAGCTGCTAAAGCAGTATGTGCTGTATTGGCGCGCGCAAGTGGAGCGCGTCCTGGGAAGAGAAGCTGCCGCGTTGGCCGACCTGCAAACGATTCGCCGCGACTATCCCGATTGCGCCGCGATGGAGCAGGTTGTCGAAGCCCTGGCAGCCACGGCGCTCGGTCTTCGAAAGCCGCAGGAAGCTGTGGCGGCGCTTGAGGCGTATGCGAACACCGCCTCCAAGCCCGAACTGCTGTTTGAGCGAGCGCATGCCCGCCAGCAAACGGGAGCGTTGGCGCGCGCCGCGAAGGATTACCAGGCCGTTTACTACCGCTTCCCGCTGAGCGATGAGGCCGGCTCCACGGGCTCCATCCTCGGGCAGCTTTCCAAGCGCCTGGGAAGAGAATACCCCCGGCCCACTCCCGAGCAGCAGGAAGCGCGCGCCCAGGCTTTTTATGACGGGCACAAGTGGCGGGAAGCGCGCGTGGAGTTCGAGAAGCTGCTGACCATGGTGGACAAGAAGACGCCTGGCGTGACCCGCCAGCGCGCCCTTCTGCGCGTCGCCGAGGCGCGCGTGCAGCTCGACGGCTCGCCGTCGCTCCTGTCTTCACCCTCGTTCGGCGATCCCGAGCTCGATGCCGAGCGCCTGTATGCTCTTTCCCAAGCCTGGCGCACGAACAAGCGCGAAAAAGAAATGTTCGCGGCTCTCGATCAGCTCGCCTCGCGCTACCCGCAAAGCCGGTGGAATGAGGACGGCATCTTCTCCGCGGGAAATTATTACTGGGTGAATCTTGACCGCGACAGGGCCGCCGCCTACTACGAGCGCTCACTCGAAACATTCCCCGGCGGGAAATACGCCATCCCCGCGGAGTGGCGCATCGTTTGGGTCGCGTACCTCGAGCGCAAACCCGAAGCCTCGCAACTCCTCGAAGCGTTTCTCTCCAAGTATCCGAGCTCGCCCTATGCCGTCAACGCGCTGTATTGGCTGGGGCGCACCGCGGAGCGCACGGACAATCCCGCTCACGCGCGAAGTTTCTACCGCAAGGCCGAGGAGCGCTTCCCGGAGACCTATTTCGGTCTCGCCGCTGCCGCACGGCTCGCGGCCATCGGCCGCGAACCGCTGAATCCCGCCGAAGTGGTAGAGAAAATTCCTCCCGCGCCGCTGAATCGTAGTGTGGAGGAGCCCGTTCCCCCAGCGGCCGCGGCGCGCTGGGCGCGCGCCGAAGCCCTCCGCACGATCGCTTTCGATGCTTCCGCCGAACTCGAGCTGCGCGCCGCGTATTTCGCCACCGCGTCACCGCGGCTGATCTTTGAAGCTTCCCAAGCTGCGCTGGACCAGGAGCACTATTCGGTCGGAATGTCCCTGGGAAGGCTTGCTTTCCCCAGTCTCGAAGCGCACAAGATAGACGAAGTCCCCGCCGCGGTCTGGCGCACCGTCTTTCCGTTACCCTATGAATCTTTCGTGCGCAAGGTTGCGGAGCGAAATGGCGTTGACCCGATGTTGATCGCGGGTCTCATCAAGCAGGAATCCATCTTTCAGAATGACGCCATTTCGCGGGCCGGGGCCATCGGCTTGATGCAGGTCCTGCCAAAGACAGGGCGTTTGATGGCCAAGCGGCTGAAGCTGCGCTACTCCCGCGAAAAACTGTTTGATCCGGAGTACAATCTCCAACTCGGTGCGCTCTACCTTTCCGACTTGCTGAAGCAGTTTGGCAGCCCCGAAGCCGCGCTTGCCGCATACAATGCCGGAGAAGACCGCATCGCAGCATGGCAAGGGGAGCGCAAGTTCGAGGAACTCCCGGAGCTCGTGGAGTCGGTGCCCTTCACCGAAACGCGCGAGTACATCCAGATCGTCGTCCGCAATGCGGAGGTCTATAGGATGTTGTATAACGGACCCGGTCGTGCCGAAGCGGGGAAGACACAGCCGTGACCCCGCAGCATAGGAATCCGGGCGGCCCTCACGGCGCCTCCTCTACGCAAGCGGGCCAGCGCCTGCTCTCCGCGAAAGCCGAACAGTTCACCGAATCCGTCATCCGCGAGATGACCCGGCTGGCCTTGCGTCATGGCGCTGTGAATCTCGCGCAGGGCTTCCCGGATTTTCCCGCTCCTGCGGAAATCAAGGAGGCCGCCCGCCAGGCCATTACCGACGACATCAATCAATATGCCATCACCTGGGGTGCAAAGGCGCTGCGCGACGCCATTGCCGAGAAATTTGCCCGCACTCAGCACGTTGCCGTGGACCCGGAGCGCGAAATCACCGTCTGCTGCGGTTCCACAGAAGCGATGATGGCAGCCATGATGGCGGTCATCAATCCCGGCGATGAAATTGTTGTCCTCGAGCCGTTCTACGAAAACTACGGCCCCGACGCGATCCTTTCCGGCGCCGCTCCCCGTTTCGTGAAGCTCCGCCCGCCGGATTGGACATTTGATGAGAAGGAAATCGCCGCTGCGTTTGGCCCTTGCACCAAAGCCATCATCCTGAACACGCCCAACAACCCGACCGGAAAAGTATTCAGTAAAGCCGAGCTCGAATTCATCCGCGACTTGTGCGTGCGCTGGAACGCCTTCTGCATCACCGACGAAATCTACGAGCACATTTTGTATGACGGCGCCGAGCACGTTTCCATGGCTCGCGTGGACGGCATGCGCGACCGCACCATTACCGTCAATGGCATGTCCAAGACGTACGCCGTCACCGGCTGGCGCGTGGGCTGGGCTATCGCCTCGCCGGAAACCACCACGGCGATCCGTAAAGTCCATGATTTTCTGACGGTCGGGGCGGCCGCGCCCTTGCAGCAGGCCGGCGCCATGGCGCTGCGTTTGCCGGAAAGCTATTACATGAAACTCGGCGCCGAATATCGTGTCCGCCGCGACCGCATGCTCGCGATTCTCGAGCAAGCCGGCTTTGCATGCTTCAAGCCGCGCGGCGCCTACTACATCATGACCGACATCTTGGGCTTTGGTTATCCTGACGACGTTTCCTTTTCCAAATACCTCGTCGAAAAGATTGGCGTTGCAGTCGTTCCTGGCTCGAGCTTCTATAACGATCCCGCGGACGGCGCCAATCAAGTCCGCTTCACCTTCTGCAAGACGGAGAAGACCCTCTCCGCCGCTGCCGAGAAACTGCTGAGACTTCGGAAGGCATAGGATATCCGGTCATTCCGCCGGTGGAACGGCTGTGCTAGAATTCGCGCATTGCACGGGGGTGCGTTCGATGGATTTGAATCTGGTTCGTGCTGGGACGCGCGCCGAAAGCAATGGCGACGGCGAAAAGTTCGACGTGTCGTCAAGCTCCACGCGGACTTTCCTTTGCACTCTTACGATCACGGACCAGATCGAGCAGGAGTCGCTCGATATTTCCATTTGGGGATCTGCGGACGGGGAAAACTGGGGTGCCAAGCCGCTTCTGAGATTGCCGCAGAGGTTCTATCGAGGAGAAACGAAAAGCATTCTCGACCTTACCCTGCACCCGGGAGTGAGGTTTATCCGGCCTCGTTGGGAACTGAATCGCTGGGGTCGCGTTGCGCCGGTACCCATGTTTGAGTTTGGTGTTCGCCTTTCGGAAGTCCCTGCGATGCAAAAAGGCGCGGGTGCCAGGCGCCCGGCCATGGCCTCCTAAGCTGTTGATCGCAAGCGGGTTATTGGTGGTCTCGCATTTTAAGGGGTAGGAAGCTGACGGTCGGTTGCCCTGTGGTGGTAGCCTCCTACCCCGCGAGTGGTCTTGCTTGTATAGACGGGGAAACCCTCAAAAAAGTTTCCCCACGCTCCAAAGTTTTTTTGGCCCCAAGAGAGTTTTTCTCAAGTTTCCCGGAAAGTGGACATTTGGGACTGCGTGGTTACTGGGATGGTTTGTTCTTGGCGTTCGCCAAGGCCACTTCTACCTTTTGGCGCATTTCGCGCATTTGATCGCTCATAGAACCATTGGGCGCGAGTTTCAGGTAGGTATCCAGGTCCACCAGCAGCGCGGGGTAATTTCGCTTCCGAATGTGGATATTCGCCAGCAGCAGATTTATCTCGGCATATTCGGGCCTGGCACTTTGCGCCTCTCGCGCGGCCTTTTCAGCATCGTCCACTCTGTTCTGCCCGAAGAGCGCCCTCGCCAGTTCAAAGTGCCCTTGCGCAGGCATTCCCCCGAGCTCCAGGCCACGGCGCGCCAGGAGTTCCGCCTCCTGGTACTCGTTGCGGTCGCTGAGGATTGACGCCAGTGCCACCTGCGGCGGCGCGAACTTGTTGTCGCTCAACTCGATGGACTTGCGCAGGGCCTGTTCGGCTGCCTCCCTCTCGGAGTTCTGGAGATGAGCCAAGCCCAAATCGAAATACGCTTCGAAGTACCCGGGAGCCTGCCGAGTCGCTCTTTCGAAGTAAGGGATACTTCCTTTCGGATCCGCCTTCACGTACAAGCGCTCGGCTCCCTTTCTCCGCAAATTCCGCGCTCCCTCAGGGAGCGCCAACTCGTGGGCCGAGACCGAATCTCCGGGCTCCGAAGGACGGTCAGCACCCACGCGCGTTAGAAATAGGGTCACCCCCGTGCGGGGAGCATCTCCGATCTCGACTCTTTCCTGAAGCTGCTGATAACCATCCAAGTCCACCACAAGGCGATACGACCCATTCGACAGCCCACCGAATTCGAATTCTCCATTGGACCGCGTAAAGACGATTGCCATCTGTTCGCCGGCAGGGGCCATGAGCTGAACTTTCGCCATCTCGATTGGCTGGCTGTTCTCGTTGCTGCGCACTTGTCCGCGAATGAAATACTTCATACCTGTGCGGCCAAGGTTGGGGGAAGGGCGTTGCTGGGCAGGAAGACTCACGCAAAGAAAAAAACAGGCGGGGAGAAAAATCATGCGGCTGCGCATAGCCACCCCCTAGGGCAATAGGGATAAATTGCCGTGATTCTATCACCAAGCGGGGGATGTCAAGAGTATTAAATCAACAGGAGTGCGTTTGGATTAGCCGCCCACGGTGACGCTGTCGAGGTACTGCGCAACGGAAACGTTCCATTTCATTTGTGCCTCGATGGCGGTTTTCAGCGCCGTCGCTGCGGTGGGTTCGCCATGAACCAGGAAAGTCTGCTTTGGCGGAGCTTGCAATCCCGCGAGCCACCGAAGCAACTCGCTCTTGCCTGCGTGAGCGGAGAATTGCCGCAACTCCACCACCTCCGCGCGCACCGGCACATCTTCTCCATGGATGCGCAGGGTCTTGGCGCCGTTCAGCAGGGCCCGCCCGCCAGTTCCTTCGGCCTGGAATCCGGCGAGCAGCACGGCATTGCGTGCATCCGGCAAGCGCTGCGCCAGATGGTGGAGCACTCTCCCGCCGGTAACCATGCCGCTCGCGGAAATGATGATGCACGGGGTCCGGATGGTGTTGATTTGCTTCGACTCTTCCACGGTTCGCGCGAGATGAAACTCGTGCGTGTTCAGCGGGTCTCCGGCCTTTTCTTCGCGCGTGAATTCCAGCGAGTGATCCTCGCGGTGGCGCAAATAGAGGTCGGTCGCGGTGATGGCCATCGGGCTGTCGACGTACACGGGCAGATGGGGGATCCGCTGCGCTTCTTCCAGCTCGCGCAGGATGTACATCAGGGTCTGTGTGCGCCCTATGGCAAACGCCGGAATGACAATCGAGCCGCCGCGTTTGCAGACCCGGTTGACCACGTCGGCGAGCGCGTCAAGCGGTGAATCGCTCGGATGGTCCCGGTCGCCGTACGTGGACTCGCAAAGCAGGTAATCCGCGCGCGGTGGAGTGGCCGGGTCGTTCAAGATGGGCTGGCCGTACCGCCCAATGTCCCCGGAAAAAACAACCACAAACGGTTTTCCGCCCTCGGTGATCGTCAGTTCCAGGCTCGAAGAGCCCAGAATGTGCCCGGCGTCGTACGAACGCACCGTGAATTGCGGGCTGATGGTAAAGGGTCCGCTTCGCGGAATCTCGCGAAAGAGCTTCACCACCGGCGCAACGTCTTCCTCGGTGTAGAGTGGCAAAGGCTCGGCGTGGCGGCTGTATTTCTTGAAGCGGGCGTGCTCGGCGTCCTCTTCCTGAAGATGGCCGGAATCGCGCAGGAGAATGCCGCTCAACTCGATGGTCGCCCCGTTGGCATAAACCGGCTTGCCGTAGCCGTCCTTCACCAGACGCGGCAGCCAGCCGGTATGGTCCAGGTGCGCGTGGGTCAGGACGCACCAATCCATCGTCTTCGGATCAACGGGAAGAGGATTCCAGTTGCGCTCCTTGAGTTCGCGGCTTCCTTGAAACAGCCCGCAGTCCACCAGGAGCCGCTTGCCTTCCGACTCCACCAGATACTTCGAGCCGGTCACGCACCCTGCAGCGCCAAGAAATGTGAGTTTAGCCATAGGCGCGGTATTCTAGACGAAGAATCTGCCTTGATGTAGTATGAAGTGAATCGTTCTCCTGCGGTGGGGCCGTGGCGCAGTTGGGAGCGCGCCTCGATGGCATCGAGGAGGTCGTGGGTTCGAATCCCATCGGCTCCACCAACTTTTCATCGTATGTCTTTCCACGTCTATATTCTTCTGAGCGAAACAACAAACCGTTATTACGTGGGTCAGACGCAGGACGTCAACAAGCGCGTCATCTACCACAACGCGAACTACTCCAAGTCACTCAAGAATCGGGGGCCGTGGCAGTTGGTCTATCAAGAAGAATACAAGACCCGTGCCGAAGCCATGCGCCGAGAACGGCAGATCAAGTCTTGGAAGGACCGCACCATGATCGAGCGTATGGTTCGCGCGTCCCGGTGACAACCGGGAAGGTCGTGGGTTCGAATCCCATCGGCTCCACCAACTTTTGATCGTATGTCTTTCCACGTCTATACCCTTTTGAACGAAACAACAAAGCATTAGTACGGTAAGATGCTCTGTGATTCCGAAGGCAAAGGGAATCTCGACTCGCTCTGAGGATTCATTTGAGGAAAAGATGCCAAGTGCCCCTTCTCGACCACTTGATGAGCAGCTTGCAGAATTTGCACAAGGTTCCGGGATGGCCATGCCCATCGCTGGTGCGATCGCCTGGACCACTATCGGAGTTGCTGGCGCGTTCCTACCGATTTTCTGGAAAGTTTGGGTCTTGTTTATTTGCACGGGAATGACCTTTCCCCTGGGCCTCCTGGTCGCCCGATTTACCGGTGAAGACCTCTTGGGAAAGACGCGAAAGAACAACGCCTTCGACCGGTTGTTCATGCTCAATCTGCTGATGGCCTGGCTGGTATTCGCAATCGCCATTCCGTTCTTCATGATTGAACCGACGTCTCTGCCGCTGACCGTCGGGATTCTCGCGGGGTTGATGTGGGTCCCCTTTTCGTGGATGATCGGGCATTGGGTCGGGCTTTTCCATGGCATCACACGAACAATCTTGGTGTTAGCTGTCTGGTATCTGTTCCCACAGCATCGGTTTACAGCCATTCCCGCGGTGATTGTCGTTATTTATCTGGTTTCGATCTACGCACTCGCAACGCGTTCAAGGCCAGTGTTAGAGAAACAACAGGCCTAGATAAAATGAGGCGGGTGCGATCTCCCCGTGCCCCTCTCCATCGCGTATGCCCCGCATTACCCGGGTCAGCTAGGCACACCGAGCTCCCGGTACCATTGCCAAAGCGGCTCTTGAAGCTCACAATTTAGTGAGGAACCGGGAAACATTTTCCCTGCGTCCGGTGTCTAAGTTAAATGAGTAAAGATACCGGGCCAGCGTACCCGGTCCGGCATGGGGTTCGACGCTGAGTACGCAAGCGCTCGGCCCCGGCAGAGCGCCTGAGTGGCTCGCCTAACGTGGGCGGGCCAGAAAGGCCAAAAGTGTCCGACTTGGCCAACGTCCTTTCCTGGGCCCAGGACGAAGCCGAGCTCGTGACGGAGCTGCAAGCCGGCTCCGACGCGGCCTTCGACTGGCTGGTGTCGCACTACCATGCCCCGGTCTATAACCTTGTTCTGGGGATGCTGGGAGATGTGTCGGATGCTGCAGACGCCACCCAGGAAGTGTTCCTGAAGGCGTTCCGGGGGATTCGGAAGTTTCGCCGCGGCAGCTCCCTAAAGACATGGCTTTACCGCATTGCCATACGGGAGGCGTTGAATCAGCGCCGCTGGTTCTGGCGGCATCGGCGGAACCAGACCTCCATCGACGAGGAAGTTCCCGAGGGGGCGGCGCCATTCGAGGTGGAAGATCTGGGCGCAACTCCATTCGAGCAGCTCGAGACCCGCGAAGTGCAGAGGGCGGTGCAAAGGGCCTTGGCGCGCGTCCCGGAAGTTTTCCGCAGCGCGGTGATCCTAAGGGATCTGGAAGGGCTTGCCTACGAGGAGATTGCCGAAGTGCTGGAAGTGAACGTGGGCACCGTGAAATCGAGAATTCTGCGCGGCCGGCGGGTCCTGCGGGAAGTTCTGGAGCCGCTGCTCGATCCATCACGGAAACTGCCCGGCAAGGAATATTTTGCAGCGGAGGTTTCCGCCCGGGCCGGCGCGCCAACCCGAGGCGCTTTTGGCCGCCAGCATTCGTCCGTGGGCGCAGCGGGGTTGACGATGGCGCAGGGGTCTTTTGGAAAGAGTTCCGAGCGCAGGCCTTTCGGCATAAGGTCTGCGAAGGAAGGTGCAAGATGAATTGCCGAAAAGTTCGCCATAATTTGCCGGGATATCTGGACGGCACACTTTCGTCTGCTGCGGATGAACACGCGCGCATGAGTGGGCATCTGGAGACCTGCGCGGAATGCCAGGAAGAGCTCGACCGCTATCGCCGACTTTCCACTTTGATGTCGCGCACCGCCGGAGCCGTTCCTCCGGCCGATTTGCAGGTGCGCATTCGCGTAGCCGTGGCGCAGGCGCGCGAGTCCCTGGGCTGGGCGGCGCGCCTGCGTTCCTGGGCGAGCCACGTAAATATCCTTCTCGAAAACATGCTTCGACCTGTGGCCCTACCGGCCACCGCAGGGTTTGTTTCCGCCATGCTGGTGTTTGTGGTGGTGCTGCAGATGATCGCGCCGGGAATGGCGCTGACCATTCCCAACGACGTCCCCATCAACCTGATGCGCGCGGCCAGCTTGGAGTCTCTGGCCTCGTTCCCGGTGACTCCCTCGTCGGAGGGGAGTGAAGCCGCCACGTTCGGCCAGCATGGACTCCTGGTGGATGTGACCGTGGATGAGCTCGGCCAAATGGTCAATTACGAAATCCTCGCCGGCCCCGATGGCCCGGCCGTTCGCCGCCAACTCGACCAGGTATTGCTGATTTCGCGTTTTCGTCCGCAGCTCAGCTTTGGGCGGCCCACGCCCGGCGGACACGTGGTGCTGAGCTTCAACGAAGTGCGCGTGCGAGGCTAAGCGGCGGATCGGAAGTATCCACCTTCTTCGAGTGCTGCCGGTACTTCTCGATGTCAAGTCCAGGTTCCATGGCTTTTCGTGTTTCCTCCTGCCATTTTGCCGTGCGCTCTTCCTACATTTTTTGATTGGAATTGGACGAATTTTCTGAGAGCAAATGGCAGGAAGGGTATCGTCAGGGGCCCTTAGTGCGCGGAACTTGGCGCCGGCGCGGCTATGCGCATGACAAGAACATCGCCGCTGGAATGGAACGTGCCGCCGGTCGCGGTGCGCGCCTCTTTCAGCGCGTCTGCAGGAAGGACGCGCGCGATGGCGGAGAGCTCGCCGGTTTCGGAAAGCGATTTGCCGAGATAATCGCGCTCCGCGTCAATGTCGGGGTCAATCTTGTGGGTGATGCCTTTGTTGCGCTGGTCGCGCTCGAATCCGATGTCGTGAGTGGCCGCCCCCACCCAGACGGGCAGGCCTTCGAGGGTGAGAGCGGATTTCCAAATGCGCAGATGATGGCGCGTGGCCACCACGGTGAGCGGCTCGGCGTGCGCAAAGCCGTAATCCTGGGGCCGGCCGAAGAGGTAGAGAACGCTCATGGGCATGGTGACGTAGGATTCCTTGGAGACGCTCGCGAGGATGCCGCGGAGGACGGCGTTCTTTGTGTCGCGGTCCACCTTGACCCACCCGGCATCTTGGAAGATCTGTTGCACTTGCGCTTCGCTGCCGATGAGGAGGAAGTTGGTCATGTCTCCGGGATTGCCGCTTTTGTCGGAGACGCGGCGGGGAATATTCTTCAGAAAATCCGGAGTAACGCCGGGGATGGAAGTCGCCGGAGGCGCTGCGCTGCTTGCCGAGGACGGGTCCGCCGCGAACACATCGACGGTCACGGTGAAACTGCCATCGGCTGTTTCTTCGCTTTGCTGGTTGATGCCCAGGAACAATCGGCCCGAGGCGCGCACTGCGGCTTCCGCTTTAGGCCCGATCAGAAACGGCTCGGCAACATCGGCGTCGCCGATGCGGCCGATGAGCGCGCCGCGTCCCGCTTGATTGAGCGGGAAAATGCGAAGAAGATCACGAAAGCCCCGGCCGAGCCCTTCGGGGCCGTTCTGCTTTTGCGCGTCGGCGTAACGCAGCGTCCCCTTGGCGGATATCTGGAGACGCTCTCCGGCTTTTACATCCAAAGAAGTGTCCACCCACTGCTGGGCTCCGCTGATGGCGAGTTCCTGATGAATTCGCGGAGGACCTGCGGGCGCTTCTTTCTTGCCGGCTGGAGCGGCCGGCGCCTCTTTCACGAGTTGGGCAAATGATAGAACGGCAGGGGATGAAATTGCCGTAAGCGCCTGAACCAGGAGGAGAGCGAGCCAGGCAGCACCGAGCTTCAACCTAAGTCCGGATCGGTGAAGTGGGATGTTCATATTCGCGCCAGGCTCTAAGAATGACCCTTTATCAGAATAAGAGCCGAAGAAAAGAGTTGCAAGCCCCAAGAGCGGAGCTTGGAGGTTTGAGATTGGATGTCGGAAGAGATTCGCTTTCACGACGTGATCTGGGCCGCCCGGGTCTGACTTCGAGGCTCGGGCGGTCCGGCACTTCTGCGGACCGCGGCTCACCTTGTACTGTGTCCTTGACATTCTATCCATAGATAGTCTATAGATGGGAGCCTATGCCGAAGAAGCCCGACCTGCTCCCGGGAACGTTGGACATGCTCATCCTGAAGACGCTCACGCGCGGTCCTCAGCACGGATATGGGATTGCCCTTTCCATCAGACACCTCTCGCAAGACTTTCTGACTGTCGAGGAAGGCTCACTCTACCCGGCGTTGCAGCGGCTCCTGGTGCAGGGATGGGTGAAGGCGGAATGGAAGAAGACGGAGACCAACCGGCGGGCGCGCTTCTATACACTCACTCCCCAGGGGCGCAAACAGCTCGGTCTGGAGCTCTCCGAGTTCGAACAGATGATCGCCGCGATTGGCCGCGTGCTACAGAAGGCCTAGGAGATTGTGATGGACGCAATACTTCGTTTCTTCCGGAAGTTGTGGCTTCTCATCCGCCGCGAACGCTTCCACGACGAACTTGCGGAGGAGATGGCTTTCCATCGAGAGCAGGTAGAGAAAGAATTCTGCGCGGAAGGCATGAGTTCGGAGGCAGCACGCTACGCTGCTCTGCGGCAATTCGGGAATGCCACACGGATCAAGGAACAGAGCCATGAGATGGTCGGGTTCCACTTGGAAGTCATCCTGCAAGACTTTCGCTTTGCCATCCGTCAGCTTCGGAAGAATCCCGGATTTGCCTTGACAGCCATTTTCGTACTTGCCCTCGGCTTCTGCGCGAGTGTCTCCATTTTCGCCTTCGTGGACGCGGCTCTCCTCAAACCCCTGCCCTATCCAGACCCCACTCGGCTTGTGAACGTAACGGAAAGCGCCGCGCTGCTTCCGATCGCCAACCTTTCTTATCCCGACTATCTCGACTGGAAGAAGGTCAACACGGTCTTCAGCTCGGTGGATGTGCACACCGGACGCGGTTTCCTGCTGACTACTCCCACAGGAGCCGAGGTGGTATCTGGCGCTAGCGTGAGTGACGGCTTCTTTCGCACGCTGGGCATCCCTCCGGTGCTTGGCCGCGACTTTTATTCCGGTGAAGATTTACCCAACGCGCCCCAAGCGGTGATCCTGAGCTACGCTGCATGGCAAAGACGATTTGGCGAAAGAAGTGACGTCATCGGGCAGGCCATCACGTTAGATGGCGGAGCAAACACCATTGTCGGTGTGTTACCGGAGGATTTCGAATTTGCCCCTCAAGGGCGTGCAGAGTTCTGGACGACCTATCACCCCTCACATGGCTGTGCCCTCAGGCGAGGTTGTCACAATCTACAAGGTGTGGCGCGCCTTAAGGATGGAGTGTCCATTCAAGCTGCGGCTGCCGAAATGCGGCTGATTGCAAGCGCGCTGGAAAAGCAGTATCCCGACACGAACCGCGGTCAAGGCGCGAGCGTGCTGCCTCTGTCCGAAGTGATTGTTGGAGATATCCGTCCCATTCTCCTCGCGCTGCTCGGCGGCGCCGGCCTGTTGCTCTTGATCGCCAGCCTGAATGTGTCCAGTTTGCTGCTGGTCCGCTCGGAGAGCCGCAAGCGCGAAATCGCCGTCCGGAGCGCGCTGGGCGCCTCGTTCGCGCGACTCGTTCGTCAGTTTGTCACCGACGGAATGCTGTTGGTGGTGTCGTCCGGCGTGCTGGGCCTGCTGCTGGCTGGGTGGTCCATGCAACTCCTCACGACGCTGATTCCGGTGAACATGCTGGCGAGGATGCCGTATCTGCGCGGTCTTCATCTGAACTTGCACGTGCTCATTTTTGCCGGTGCCATCTCGCTGCTGGCAGCAGTTCTTTTTTCGGTGACCCCGATGGTGCGCCTGCGTCTAGGGGAGTTACGAGAAGGTCTTACCGAAGGCGGTCGCGGCTCCGCGGGAACGTTGTGGCGGCGCTTCGGTTCCAACCTAGTGGTCGTGGAGTTGGCCATCGCGATGGTGCTGCTCGTTGGTGCGGGCTTGCTCGGTCAGAGCCTCTACCGCCTGCTCCATGTGGAGCTTGGCTTCCAACCCGATCACTTGGCCACCCTCGATGTCGCCGTCCCGGGATCCAGCTATTCAAAGAACGAGCAGCTCGTCGTACTCCACCGCCAGATTCTAAGCAGCGTCTCCAGCCTGCCCGGGGTGAAATCCGTCGCCACAGCGATGCAGCCCCCGGTGAGCGGCAACGGCAACACGTTGTGGATCCGGTTTGTGGGCCGGCCGTACGACGGAAAGCACAACGAAGTAAACCAGCGCGATGTGAGCTCGGGCTACTTCACGACCCTGAAGGCAAGGCTGCTCCGCGGCCGCTACTTCAATGAAACGGACGACGCCTCAAAGCCGGGCGTAGTCATCATTAACCAGGCGCTGGCTAGGCGGTACTTTCCCGGTGAAGACCCGCTCGGCAAAAAGATTGGCGACATCGACCTCTCCACGGTCTCCATCAAAGAGATCATCGGCATCGTCGAGGACATTCGCGAAGGCTCGCTCGATTCCGAGATTTGGCCGGCGGTTTACTTCCCGGAAAACCAGGTCCCCGATTCCTACTTCTCGATCATCGTCCGCACGTCGCAGGACGAGCAATCCATCTTCCCTGCGTTGACCGCCGCCATCCGGCAGATCGATCCCGGCATCGCTACCACTAACCAAGGCACGATGAGCGAAAGAATTGACGACTCGCCTTCCGCCTATCTGCACCGTTCCTCGGCGTGGCTGGTGGGGAGCTTCGCGGCCATGGCGCTGCTGCTCGGCGTCGTCGGACTCTACGGCGTGATCGCCTATTCGGTGAGTCAGAGAACGCGTGAGATCGGAGTCCGCATGGCGCTTGGCGCGCAGCGCCGTTCAGTCTATCAGCTCATTCTCAAGGAGGCAGGGTCGTTGACCGCCCTGGGTATCGTCATCGGTCTCATAGGCTCGGTGGCTGCGGCGGCTCTGATGCGCGGGCTGCTGTTTGGTGTTCGCTCGTGGGACGCACCCACGTTGGCCGCCGTCGCCGTGGTGCTCGCCCTCTTTGCGCTGCTGGCTAGCTTCTTCCCGGCACGCCGCGCAGCCTCGGTCGATCCGGTGGAGGCGCTGCGCGCAGAGTAACTTGGAAGCGCTCGCAACGCGATTCGGGAAAACGGAGTAGTCGCGGGCTTATATCTTTGTTAGAGGGGCTGCTGGATGTTGGGAGGCAAGGGGGTGGCCTGTCCGGCGACCACTTTCCAGCCCCGCGTAGTGTTTACGTACACATGAATGACGCGCATCACGCTGCTGACGGACTGGCCCTTGATGGTGGCGCGCCAGGACCACAGACAGGTGGCCACGGCGGTTTGCTCATAGAGGCGGATCTTGATGTCGCTGGCGACGAACGACTGGTAAGAAATCCCTTGAGTCTGCACGACGTCAATCAATCCCCCCTTGTCTACCGGTTGACCGTGCGAAAGGACGCCGGTGAAATCATCGGCGTAGACACGCGCGAAGAACGTGCGGTCGTTGAGCTGGATGGCGCGTGCCGCTTCGCGCTCGAGCATGATGATCTCCTGGCGCTGCATGTCGGGGTTGCCGCTCAAGGGTGAAGCCCCAGAAGGGTGCCAGAAGGTATCCTGCTGGCCCCAAGCAGGAGCCAGCGCCAGGCCAATCGTCAGCAAAGCTGCCAACTTGTTCATGAGGGCAAACCTCCCCACTAGAGAATCATGAAATTCAGCCCCGGTCCCAAGTCCGATAAGCCAAGTATAGGTCTGCTGCAGCGGGTGTCACGGCCTCAATGAGCCGAGCGTGTCAATTCAGGTAACGGGGCGCTTGCGACCGTTCTTCGCCACGCGCGCGCATCGCGGGCTTTCTCGCCACGAGGAGAAAAAAGCCCGGCCGGAGCAACCACGCCTCCACCGTGGGGTTTTCACTTATATAATGAGGCGCCATGGATCCTGCGATTCCGGCAAGACGTGTGTGGAGCGCCTTGCGGCGCGTCTTTCCCCGCTGCGGAATGATTTCGCAGGCGGTGGCCTTCAACATGTTTCTGGCGTTTTTCCCGATGCTGCTGGTCGTCCTGGGGATCCTCAGCAGTTATGTGAAGACGCGCGCGGCGCTGTTGGACGTGGTCGGAAGACTCTACGCGCTGCTGCCGCCGGGAAGCCGGCAGGTGGTGGTGGACTTTCTGCTTCCGCGCGCCGCGCATCCCTGGCGCTGGGCATTGCTGGGGTGGGGCGGAACCCTGCTGGCCGGAACTCAGGTGATGAAGCTGTTGATGGAAGGCATTCAGGTAATCCATGCGGACCAGGACAAACACTCGTTCTGGGGAAGACAGTTTCGAGCATTTCTGCTTTTGCTTCTCACGCTGGCTCCTTTTTTGCTGGTCGTCCTGCTTACCGTGTTTGGCTTGCCGTTGCGCAAATGGACGGTCCGTGAATTTGGGCGCGCGGGACTCCTCAGCGGATTCTGGAGCGTGGTGTTTCCGGCAATCGCCATGCTCGTAGCGATCCTCGTGCTTGCGGTGATTTACAGCGTAGCCCATCCGGTGACGCGTGGCTGGCGCGAAGTGCTGCCCGGCGCCGCGGCGGCCACGGTGGCTTGGTGGGCGGTGAACTCTTTGTTCGGGATTTACGTCCGCAAGATGCAGTACAGTCTGGTGTATGGAGGGTTGGCCGCGGCGATTGGTCTGATGGCCTGGATGCAGCTTTCCGCTGTGATTGTGTTTCTGGGGGCGGCGTGGAACGCGGAGGCGGCCGCCAGGGGAAGCGGGAGAGCAAAAGCGCCGTAGATGGCTGTGGCGAGAGGTACCATAGAGAGCGCGGAGATCCCAGGGGCAATGGAGACGGGCCATGACGGAAATACAGGTAGAGTGTTATGCGGGGTATCGCGCGGACGAGCGGCCTTTGCGGTTTGTGCTTGCGGGGCGGACCTTCGAAGTGCGCGAAGTGGAAGACCGCTGGTTCTCGCCGGGGGCCACGTTCTTTCGCGTGATTGCCGAGGACGGAAACCGTTACGTCCTGCGGCATGACGAGGCCCAGGACGTCTGGACGTGGGAGGCGTTTCGGGCGACCAGGGAAAGCGGCCCGAAGAGTCCCTCCCCGCCGAAGGCATGAGCGTATTCGAGAAGATCGTTCCGCCGCGTGGCCGCCGATAAACTCGATTGACACCGGATTCATCCATGAGTAGATTGAGTGCTGCATTCCTCCAGAGTGCCCTTCTGCTCGTCCGGGGGAGCAAGGGGCAAGCACCCTCGGTTTGCCCGGATGGTGGGTGGTAATGGTCGGCCCGCATTGCAGGCTAGGTTCAAAACGTTTTTCGGGGACGTTGGTGCCATCCGTGTTTCTCGCTTTGTTCCTTTTTAGCGGAGCTGCTGTCTTCCTTTTTCCTCAAGTGTTGAGCGCGCACCCGCAGGCCGCCGGCCAAGCCGCTACGCAGACTGCAACTCCGGCCCCTGCCAAGCCAGCCGAGCAGAAGCCGGAATTGAGCGAGAACACCACCGAGCTGAAGACGCGCGATAGTCCGAACGCGCTCAAGGTCCGCGTGAACCTGGTATTGGTCCGCGTCGTGGTGCGCGACGATAAGGGCCGCCCCGTCGGCACGCTTCACGAAGAGGATTTTCAGCTCTTCGACAACAAGAAACCTCAAATCATTTCCCATTTTGCGCTGGAGACGCCTGCCGCGGAGTTGGCCAAGTTAGTCAAGCCGGATAAGGCTGCGGCGGAGGAAAATGGCTCGCCGGACACCGGTCCGCCGCTGGACACGCCGCAGCGCTTTGTCGCCTACCTGTTCGATGATGTGCACCTCGGTTTCGACGATCTCGCGCGCGCGAGGAATGCAGCAGACCATCAAATCACCACGGCGTTTCAGCCTGGCGACCGCGCCGGAGTTTTTACGTCTTCAGGACAGACGGTGCTGGATTTCACTGACGACCGCGCGAAGTTGCACGAGATGCTGAAACGGCTGCAGCCGCATCCGGTGGGCACCTCCGGCATGCAGGAGTGCCCTGATATCAGCTATTACGAGGCCGACCTGATGGAGAACAAGCACGACTCGCAGGCCATCGAAACGGCGACCTACGATGCCTTGGCCTGCGCCTTTCAGAACGATACCCGAATGCTTAGCGCCGCCCAGCAGTTGGCGGATTCGGCCGCAATCCGAATGCTGGACATCGGCGACGCGCAGACGCAGTATTCCCTGCGCTTCCTGGAAGAGATGGTTCGCAGAATTTCCATCCTTCCCGGACAGCGCAGCCTGATCTTGATTTCTCCCGGCTTCCTTTTTCCCGGACGCGAATACCAGGTGTCGGAGATTCTCGACCGCGCGGTGCGCGCCAATGTCGTGGTCAACGCTGTGGACGCGCGCGGCCTTTACACCATTGATCCCGGCGGCGACATCTCTCAGCCCGGCCCTCCTGTCAGCTTTCTTGGGGCGGCCGCGGGCGGCCGCAAGAGCAGCTACCTGATCGGCCAGGCCAACTCGCAGCAGGACGTCATGGCCGAACTGGCCGACGGCACCGGCGGCACTTTTTTTCACAACAACAACGACCTGGATGACGGCTTTCGCCGCGTGGCCGCTGCTCCGGAAGTGTTTTACGTGCTCGGGTTTTCTCCGCAAAATCTCAAATTCGACGGGCGGTATCACGCCTTGAAAGTCACGCTGGCCAAGCGCCTGAAATTCTCCGTGCAGGCGCGCAAGGGGTATGTCGCCCCAAAGCACATGGCCGACCCCGCCGAGCAAGCCAAGCAGGAAATCCAGGAGGCCGTCTTTTCTCAGGATGAGGTCCATGACCTGCCCGTGGAGCTGCACACCCAGTTCTTCAAGCCCAGCGAGACGCAGGCCAAGCTCACCGTTTTGACGCACGTGGATCTCAGCCAGATCCGCTTCCGAAAAGAAGAAGGACGCAACCGCAACAACCTTACCGTGGTTGCCGCGCTGTTTGATCGCAACGGCAATTTGATTACCGGAACCCAAAAAGTGGTGGAGATGCGCTTGCTCGACTCCACGCTCGAGAGAATGGGACGCCGGGGAATTACCGTGAGGACCAGCTTCGACGTGAAGCCGGGCGCCTACCTGGTCCGGCTGGTGGTGCGGGATTCAGAAGCCGAATTGTTGACTGCGGAAAATGGAGCCGTACAGATCCCTTACTGAATTCTTGGCGAGGTGAAAAATGAAAACGAGCCGCCTGATGCTTTCCTTCGCAATGATGCTCTCCCTGGCGGGCTGGCTGGCGTGGAGGGCGGCCTCCGCTCCGCTGCCCGCGCAAGAGCAACAAACGTCCCCGCCCGCGCCGCCGCAGCCGCAGCAGGCGCCCAGTCAAACGCCCATCGCCACCGGGCCGCCGATCAAGAGCGAGACCCGCCTGGTGCTGGTGGACGTCATCGTCACCGACAAGAAGGGAAATTACATCCGCGACCTCGAGCAGAAGGACTTCAAAGTTTGGGAAGACAACAAGCAACAGAACATTTCCACATTTTCTTCCGGGGCCGATGCCAACCCCACGGCTCCGAATTCTACAGCGCGGCGCTACATGGTCCTGTTCTTCGACAATTCCACCATGGACGGCGCCGATCAGATCCGCGCGCGAGAAGCCGCTGCAAAGTTCATTGACGCCTACGCCGGCCAGGATCGCATGATTGCCGTGGCGGAGTTTGGCGGAAGCCTGCGCATCGCTCAGAACTTCACCGACAATGCCGGCCGCTTGAAACAAGTCGTTGGCGGCGTGAAATACTCTGCCGTGAACCCCAACGCCGCGGCTCCCACAGATGTCGCTTCACTGGGGACTCCGCAGATTGGGGCGGGAGCAGGCTCCCCGCAGATCGGCAACGCGGAGGCGGATTTCGGAGTTCGTTCGGTCCTCTTGGCCATTCGCAGCTTGGCCAAAAGCATGGCGGGCGTTCCGGGGCGCAAGAGCCTGATCTTGTTCACTTCAGGCTTCCCGCTCGCCGGAGAGCACCAATATGAGTTCACCGCTACGGTTGACGCCCTGAATAAATCCAACGTGGCAGTCTATCCGGTGGATGTACGCGGGCTGACAACGGGGCTTTCGATGGGCAAGCCCGGCGCGATGGCCCGTTTGAATTCGGGGAGCACCCGATCGCCGCGGGGTGTCGCAGCGAATTTCAAAACGTCGGGCAGCGTGCAAGCTGTTCCATCCATGCTGCGACTCGCCTCTTATTCGCCGTCGCCTGCCCTTGAGCCTCAGCGCGGCGGAGGTGGTGG
>DASQHY010000034.1:0-36854 GCA_035631855.1 Candidatus Acidiferrales bacterium | reverse complement strand
TGCTCTTCGCCACAACCGGCCAGGAAGCCCTGGATCTTTTCGCGGAACACAGGCCCGAGTTGCTGATTACCGATTGGATGATGCCGGACTTCAGCGGGATCGAGATTTGCCAACTCATCCGCGAACAGTTTCAGGATTCCTATACGTACATCATTATCCTCACCAGCCATTCCGATAAGGAGAACGTTGTCAAAGGGCTGGCGGCCGGCGCCGACGACTACCTCACAAAGCCATTCTATCCCGAAGAACTGCAGGCGCGGTTGGCGGTGGGGCGAAGGATCATCGAACTGCACCGCCAGAACCAGGCCAAGGCGCACCAGTTGGAAGAGGCTGCGCTGACGGATGCCTTGACCGGGTTGCCCAACCGCCGGGCGGTGGAAGACTGGGCCACACGTCAACTCAGCAGCGCGGCGCGCCACGGCTTCCGTTTGTGGGTGGTGATGGCCGATTTGGACAACTTCAAGAAGGTGAACGATACTTACGGGCACGAAGCCGGCGACGCCGTTCTCAAGAAGTTCGCCGAAATTCTCATGGACAATACGCGGCGCTCCGACATGAGCGCCCGCATCGGGGGAGAAGAGTTCCTTCTGGTTCTCACTCACGGGGACAGCCGCGGGGTTCAAGCGGCCATCGAGCGGGTGCGCGCGGAGTTCGAAGCGCACTCGTTCACCTTCGGCGGACATCGCGTGAAGGTCACGGCCAGCTTTGGGATTGCCGGGTTTGAAGGAAAGCAGGCTCCCGACTTCAACCGGCTGTTGACGCAGGCGGACGTCGCGCTCTATGGAGCGAAACGCGGGGGGCGGAACCTGGTGGAAATGGCGGTGACCGAAGTCAGCCGAGGATGAGATCGCTGCGTGCTTCGCAGGCACGCCACGGACCGGTTATAGCGGTATAAATGGGCCATTGCGCGAGTTAGCCTCTGCGGAGGGCGTTGCCGCGAGCGCTCATGTATAATTCAAGGGGGGGAATTCCGCTCCTTTTTCCATGGGGACTGGCCAAAACAGAATCGAGGTGGCGCCATCTGTCGCGCTTCGGCGCAAACTGCGGTTTGTGCGCACCCGCCTGCGTGAATGGCGGATGATTGCCAAGGGCCTGCTCTTCAAGAATCACCCCATCCTGGTGCACATCATCCCCATCCGGCGCTGCAATCTTTCCTGCACCTACTGCAACGAATTCGACGATTTCTCAAAGCCGGTGCCGCTGGCGGAGATGAAGCGGCGGCTGGACTTGCTGGCCGACATGGGCACGTCAATCATCACCATCAGCGGAGGCGAGCCGCTGCTCCACCCGGAACTCGACGAAGTGATCGCGCACATCCGCAAACGCGGAATGATTGCCGGCCTGATCACCAATGGTTACCTGCTGACCGCCGAGCGCATCGAGCGGCTGAACCGCGCCGGGCTCGAACACCTGCAGATCAGCATAGACAACGCCATGCCGGACGAGGTCTCGAAAAAGAGCCTCAAGGTGCTGGACCAGAAGCTGGAGCTGCTGGCGCGGCATGCGGTCTTCCAGGTGAATATCAATTCGGTGCTGGGCAGCGGGATTAACCATCCGGAAGACGCGCTGGACGTGGCCCACCGCGCGGTTGCGCTCGGCTTCACGAGCACGGTGGGGATTATTCACGACCACAACGGGCAGCTCAAGCCGCTGGGAACGCGGGAGACCGAGATCTTCGAAGAGATCATGGCGCTGGGGAAGCGGTCGTATTCGAGGTTCAACAGTTTCCAACACAATATCGCCGGCGGCAAGGAAAACGACTGGCGCTGCCGCTCGGGCTCGCGCTACCTGTACATCTGCGAGGACGGCCTGGTGCACTGGTGTTCGCAGCAGCGCGGGTACCCGGGGGTTCCGCTCGACAAGTACACCGCCGAGGACCGGCGGCGCGAGTATTCGACGAAGAAATTCTGCGCCCCGCGTTGCACCATTTCCTGCGTTCAGCAGATCGCCCTGATTGACAACTGGCGCTCCCCGCAAACCCTGAAGCCGGTGGCTGCCCCGCCCCCTGCGCCGCCCAGTCCCCTGGTGCAAGTCGCGAGCGTGTCGCGCAATTCCCGCTAACGAAACCCCAAGGTTTCCACTGAGAAACACTGTACTTCGACAGCGTTGACCTGCCCAGCGTCGGAGGTTAAGGTCAACAAAGGACTGCGTGTGCGCGGTTGCTAGCGGTGAAGTTTGCCCCCACCGCGAAGCGGTCGAGGTTTGCGGCTTCGAATGCTGAGGATTCGAGGCTACGGGTGAGTTTGTGGAAGCCGCCAGCGCAAACTGGCGCCGAAATGCACGTTCTCGGACGAAAGGGAAGAATTGAGCACCGAGACCAAAGCCGGGCGGTACGAAATTGTCGGTGAACTGGGCCGTGGGGCCATGGGCATCGTCTACAAGGCGGTGGACCCGGTCATCGGACGCCCCGTCGCGGTAAAGACTATCCGGCTGAGCGAAGAAGGCACCGGGATGACGCGCGAGGAATTGATCGGGCGGTTCCAGACCGAAGCGCGCGCCGCCGGCCTGCTCACCCATCCCAACATCGTGGTGGTCTACGACGCCGGCGAAACCGACGGAATGTTTTACATCACCATGGAGCTTGTCGAAGGGCGCAGCCTGCAGGCGCAACTGGATGGGCGGCAAACGTTTCCCCTGCCGCGGGTGCTGCGGTTGATGGAACAGGCTTGCGCGGCGTTGCAATTCGCGCACGAGCGCAACGTCATCCACAGGGACGTCAAGCCCGCCAACCTGATGCTGACCCCCGACGACACATTGAAGATCACCGATTTCGGCACGGCCAAGATTTTGCAGTTCGGCACCGCACATCAGACCGCCCACGTTGTCGGAACGCCCAGCTACATGTCCCCGGAACAGGTTAAGGGCCGGCCCGTGGACGGGCGATCCGATATTTTTTCGCTGGGAGTCATCCTGTACGAAATGATGACGGGCGAGAAGCCGTTCCCCGGGCAGAACATCACCACGGTCATCTACAAGATCGTGAATGAAGAGCCCATTCCGCCGCGCACGCTCGACCCCTCGATTCATCCGGGGTTGAGCTTCATCATCACCAAAGCCCTCTGCAAAGAGCCGGATGCGCGTTACCAGAATTGTCGCGAGATGCTCGAGGATCTCCGCAACTATCGCACTCTGGGCGAAAACCCGGAGTCCACGATGGCCTTGCCAGGCCGCGGCGGCGCAGCAGGGGGCTTCTTGCGGCCTCCGCTGACCGCCACGCAGGTGCTTCCAGGAGCGGCGCGCACCTCGCATGTGAAACCTCCCCCGGAACCACGGAAGAAGAAAAGCTCCGGAATTCTGGCGTCGTTATTGCTTCTCGCGGCGATTGGATATTGTGCTTACCGCCTCCAACCCGCCATCAAGGACCTGATGCAACGGACGCGGGAGAACCGCGCGGGCGGCGCTGCGCAGAAGGCTGGTGCGCCACCCCTTTCAGCCTCAGGAGAGTCCGCCCAAGCGTCCGCGGATTCAACCGCGGAAGCGCCTGAGGACGCGGATGCTTTGCCCGTAAAGACGCCATCGCCCGTGAAAGCTCAGCCACCGGTGGCGAATCCGGAGCTGGCATCGGTGCGAACGCGCGTGGAAGAAGGACTCAAGAAAGCCGGTCTCTCCGACAAAGTAAAAATTCACGGGTCGGGGAATACACTGACGTTGTCGGGCCGGCTCAACCTGCGCGAACACAGGCAGGTTCTGGAAAATCTGAAAAACATCTCGGGTGACGTGCACCTGGTGGACCATCTCGAGTACACCGAAGATAGCCCCAGTTCAAGCGGCGAAGACAAGACAGACGATCGGCCGCGCCCGGCCCCGGGACTCGGCGCGCTGGACGTGACGAGCGACGTGTTGGGCGCCACCACAACCTTGCGCGGACCGGCTGGCCATATCCAGGCGCAATGCGTGACTCCTTGCCGAATCGATGATCTCAAGCCGCAACGCTACAGCCTCGAAGTGAGCAAGCAGGGCTACAAGCCGGTGCAGACGGCCATTCTGATCGGGGCCGGGGACATCCTGGACCAGCGGGTTGAGTTGGAAGCCAACGCAAAAGGGCTGTTCGTCACGAGTCACCCTGCGGGAGCTGACATTTTTATTGACGGCGCGAAGCAATCGGGCCAGACACCGGTGACCCTCCCGCTCGCCCCCGGGCAATACAACCTCGTGGTAAAGAAAGCAGGCTTTGAGGCGTTCAGCGGCCAGGTGCAAGTGAAGAGCAACGCGCTCGCGACGCTGGACGTTCAACTGACGCAGTCTGTGACGCACGTCGCCTGGGCGGACATCCGCACGGCACCCCGCGGGGCGGAAATCCTTTTGGACGGGAACGCGACCGGTCAGGTGACCCCGGCACGCATTCAGTTGTCGGCTGGGACTCACACCGTGAGCCTTCGGTTGAACGGGTTTGCCCAGGAGAATCGAACCGTATCGGTAGATGAAGGCCAGACCGTCCCGCTCAACGTGGCCCTTCGGTGGCGCCAGCCATAGCGGGCAAACCCAGCCAGCCTTATTCCGAGGTCTTCACTGCTTCCTCTTTGGCTGTAAGCTATGAAGTTTGAACGCCTTAGGCCATCCTCAGACACCCCTGATGAATGTGCTCAGATTGTGAGCTTTCCTCCCAATGTACTAGTACCAAGGGTAGCCCTATTTTTTGTAACGCACTTATTTCTAACAAGTTATGGGCAATCTGGCTGTGGAATGGTTCATGCTTCAAAGAGTGGTTGGTACTGGTGCGGGAGACCGCATGCACCCGGGCCTGGTGGCTCGCACGGGGCAGCGAACAGGTTCCAGCGGCTCTGAGATTGGTGGGCGTGGAAAGTGGCAACCGGCAACTTTGCGAAATCGCACAATGGGCTGGCCATCGTTGATGCGAAGCCAGCGCGGAACGTGGAGTCCATTCCCCACGCGGCGGCGTCGGTGTCCGGTCCGCGCGGCGATTCGCATGGTCAGGAGCACGCAGAGCCTATCGTCGTTCGGTTTCTCCGCTCCCTGCAGGTCTTGCTTCGGTCGGCGCGGTTGTATCGGAAAAACCATCCCCGCCTGCTCGAGAACCTCGAAACAGCCGACCGAAGTCTCCGGGCGGCGCTGGAAACGCTGGGGGCTCTGTCCCTAGGGGTCGAGCGCGGCGGTATTTTTGTGCCCAAACTCGGCGAGCTGCCTCTCGCCGACCCCCGCGAGGAATTCAATGGACTGGCTGAGAGTCTGGCTCGCGTAGGGATCACCTCGCTCGTGTTTTATCCGGAAACCAACCAGGGAGAGCTCGACACGCTCGTACACCTGATCAACAACACTCTGTTAAGATCAGAACCGCGGGACAAAGAGAGGGGCGGCGCACCCGCCGCGGCAAGTGGAAAGCATTCCTGGAGCAAGCGGCTTGCGGAACACCACATCGTTGGGATCGCCGTGAACACGCACATCGAGCGGAAAGTGGACAGTGTGCTGGCCAGCCTCATCGCGGCATTGGTCGCCTACGGGGGGCCCTCCAAGCAAGAGGCGAGCGATTCCGGAAGCACACCGGTTCTCGTTCCGACGCTGAAGGAATTGGCTCCGGCGTTACGTCTACTGGCGCGGCTGACCCCTCCACTTGAAATTGCCAGCGGCACCGGTCCGCAGGAAGCAGCGCGGGCGCTGCACGCCACGCTTGCCGAAGCCGAGCGTGAAACTGTTCGCCTGCTGGTCGCGGCAATCACCCACGAGGCTCCGCGCGAGGGCGAGCATCCACAGGCCTACCTGATTCGCCTGTCCGAATCGCTCATTTTCCAATTTATTCATGAAGAATTTCTGGCCGGGCGTCTCAAGCCGGCGGAAGTGCGCGTGCACTTCGACCGCCTGGGCGACGACCTGGTGGCTTCGGGAGGCTACACCGGCCCGCATTCTTCCGCGCACCTTACGACCCTCGCGGCGCAGTGGGCCAATGAAAAATACCGCGAGAGCCTCATCGAGCGCTTCTGGAGTGAACTGCCGCCGCGCGAGAAATCCAGCGTATTGCGCAGCAGCGAAGTATGGTGCGTACCGGTAGCCTCTCTGCGTCCGGCTCTCGAGAATCTCTGCGACGCAGGAACCGACGCCTCGCGCCGGGAAGCGCGGCTGGTTCTGCTGAACTACGGGCACTGTCTGCAGAACGAGAGTTACACGGTCCGGCATCAAGTGGCCGCGGGCCTTGAGGAGCTGCAGCCTCTTGCGGAAAAGCTCTGGCCGAATCAGTTGCCGGAGGAATTCGGCCGTGGAATTCTGCGGGCCCTTGGCCAGGAGCGGTATCCCGAGGTGGCTGCTCTGCTTGCAGCACTGACGGAGCATTTGGCCAGGCTGGCGATCGCCCGATTTGATTTTCCGGCGTTTGAAAACATTCTGGTGACGCTGGAACAGGTCGCGCAAGAGACGGGAATGGAACATCTGGCAGCGCTGGCGGAGCGCCTGATTGCGGAGGACCGCTGGTTCCTTCTCGTAGACGCTGCGCTCGCCAATCGCGCCCTCGATCCGGTACTGCCGCGGCTCCTGCAGCGCGATCCCGAACGCATGCTGGACCGCCTGACGCTGGTCCTTTCCGAGCCACAGGGCCTCGAAGCGCTTCCGGCCATGGCGCGGCTGTTGCGTGTGATGGGCGTCCCGGTGCTTTGCTTGCTCGAAACCAGGCTGTTTGAAGCGCGGCGCCAGCGAGCCACTGCCGCGATCAAGCTCCTGGCCGCGGCGGAGCCCGAGCGATTGGCGCGCTGCCTGCCGCGAGCGCTTCCGAGCTGGGAATGGAGCCTGCAAGACCTGGCGGTTTCCGAATTGACGCGGCCGTCCAACCCGGGGGTGAATTCCAGCACGGCATCGGCGTTCCTCGAGATTCTGGCGGACGCCAACCCACTCGTGGTGCCCATGATGATTGACCACATCGGCCTGGCCCAGGAATCCGCTGCCGTTCCCGAGCTGCTGAGGATAGCCGAGGGGGGCCACGAGGTCTTGCGCGATCTCTACATCCGCATTAAATCTATCGAAGCGCTGGGAAGGATGCGCGCCGCCGAAGCCCTTCCGATGCTTTCCTACCTTGCGGAATCCCGAAGCGGGCTGGCCTACACCGAACCGGCAGGCCTGCGCGCCGCGGCGGAAGAAGCCCTCGCATTGATTGAAGACCGTCCGACATCGTCGCGCGTGCGCGCCGCGTTTGAAGCGATGGAACGAAGCAGCACTCCCTACACCATCCACCGCCGCTACGCGCGCATCCCGCTGCCCACGCCGCTGACGGCGCAAATCGAAGGCATGGCTCCCAGCATGGCGCGCGTTCGCACCATCAGCCTGGGCGGCGCCTACCTGGAATCGGACCGCAGGCTGGCGGTGGGTGATTCCATCAAAGTCGAGATTCGCGCCGGGTTCCGGCGCATCCATACCACCGCCGTGGTGCGAAACTCCGGCCCGGAAGGTGGCGGCGTCGAGTTCGTGCAGATGAAAGAAGACGACCGCGAGAAGCTGCGCCGGCTGGTCCATCGCCACCTCATCGAATAGTTTCTCACTTAGAATTCTCGGGCAGCTTCCCCCCTGTGCTTCCTCTGACCTTCCGTCATTCTTCCCAGCGGCGCTCATCCGCGGTACAGTACGAGAAGGAAAGCCATTTCACGGTGGCCCCCAAGCCCCGGAATGAGTGACGCATTGTTGATGAGCATGTGGATCGCAATCCTAAGCCTGGTGGTGGTTGCCCTTCTCGCGGTGTGGGCGATCACGATTCAGGGGCGCGGTCAGAAGAAAGCGGAACTGCTCGAAGCGCAACTCACCGGCTTGCGGCAGGAGATGCAGAGTCTTCTTGCGTCTCAAGCGCAGGGTTTTGCGAACCAAATCGGCCAGATGAATCAGACCGTCATGCAGCAACTCGGCCAGATGAATCAAACCGTGCAGAAGGGTATCGAGAACTCGGTGCAATTGACTTCCAGCGCGCAGGAGACCTGGAGCGCTGAGGTAAGAAGCTCGCGGGAAGTTCTCGGCAGGATCCAACAGCAACTCGGCGAGGTGCAGCAGGCCGGCCGGGAACTCTCTTTGGCCTCACAAACTTTACAGACCGTTCTTGGAGGAGCCAAGACACGAGGCAGCCTGGGTGAAATAACGCTGGAACGCCTTCTCAGCGATTCCCTCCCCAAGAGCAATTTCACGATTCAACATCGTTTTTCAACGGGCGAGGTGGTGGACGCCGTCATCCGGTTTCAGGACAAGCTCTTGTCCATTGACTCCAAATTTCCCCTGGAGGATTACCGCAAGCTTGCCGCCGGCGGGGAAGAAGCCCGCAAGGGATTCCGGCAGGCCGTACAGGGACACGCGGACGCTGTCTCCAAGAAATACATTCTGCCCGGCGACGGAACTCTCGACATTGCCTTGATGTTCATCCCTTCGGAAGGGGTCTATTACGAGCTGCTGATGACCGAGAATGCCAGAGGTGTGGCGCTCGATGAGTATTGCCGTTCCAAAGGCGTGATCCCCGTTTCTCCCAACAGTCTTTACGCTCATCTTCGGGTGATTTTGATGGGCTTGCAGGGAATGCAGATTGAAGAGAATGCCAAGAAGCTCCGGGAGAGCTTGGCAGGACTCAAGAAACAATTCGACGGTTTCGGCGAAGTGTACGAGAGGCTGGGCACCCACCTGCGAAACGCTCAACAGAGCTATCTCGATGCAGACCAAAGACTCGATCGAGCCCGTGCCACACTCGAACAGGCCGCGGAAGGCACTCTGCCGGAAGCTCCCTCCAAACCGCTGGAGATTTCTGCAAAACAGTAAGGAGCACTGCGGCGTCGGCCGTCAGCTCTGCGGCGCCAAACGCACGCTGATGGAAAAATCGCCGGGGCGCACTCCTCGCAATTTGACGCGCGCGGTATTGTCGGCGCCGCCCGAAGTGGTCAATCGCTGAACGGTGCCGGAAGCCAGGGCCACCAAATCCGGTGAAAGGTTTCGGACTTCCACGGTCAGCCGCTGGGAGCTGCCGCGGACGCGGACGGTGAGCGTGCCCGATTCGTCCGCGGCCAGCCGGTCTTTGTCTGCGGTCAACTCAAGCGACACCAGTGTGAGCGGCAGCGGTCCCACGGTGCGCCCCGAGGAATTCACGGTGAATTGAGCCGGCCCCCAGGCGAGATGCGGCGAGGGAATCAGCGTCAACGCAATGGGCGAGGCAGCAACCACCAGAGCCTCTTTCCCTGCGAGCGTAGCCCGGTTCGCGCTGGCTTCACCCCGGAACCCGCCGCCCAACACTTCGAAGCGATCCGCGAGAGAAACGATGCGCGAGTAGGAAGTCACGCGGAGCCCGGGCGGCCCGCTCTCGGTGACGGGCAGGATCACTGCCGGCACATTTCCAGGACGCCCGGCCAGATGCGCGAGCAAAACGCCTGGCGGCGGAGCGATGAAAACAGCGCGCCCAGTGGAATCGGTGGTCGCGCGCCCACCGGTGGAAAACTCCACGACAGCTCCGGGAGTCAGGCGTCCTTGAGAATCCAGGACGGCCAGCGTGGCCTTTTCGCCGGCAATCATCTGCCGCGGCAAAAGGATGGTTTTTCCCACCGGGGGCTTCGGCGAGATTTTTCCCGGGCTCTGCGCGAAGCAAACCGCTCGGGCACAAAGGACGCTTGCCACGAAGGCTGTCCCCTGGAAGAAAGCGCGAAGAGCGAGGCGCTTATGATTCATGAACTCTTGTGATTCATGAAGCTAGGCTCGAGAGAATCATTCTAGCGCGAATCGCCACGGCATTTTCTTGTGCTGGAGACAATCGCGCCCAACGTCGCTTTCCAAGCGGCCTGCGGAAGAAATCCAAAGAAGACCGAATCGCGCAGGAGGGCCCAGCATGGTTGAATCATCAGCAAATTCGTTTTCCTCGTAACTACTTCTACCCACATCCCTTGAATGACCTCTCTCTCTTTGTTAGCCTGCCAGAGACTGGGGATTTGGTCGGTTTCAACGGGTGAGACTCCGGCCCCGCTGAGGGCGGACTTTTCTGTCCGCGGGAGCTCCCGGTGCTGACCCAGACGAGGTTGCAAGTGCGCATTTCCAGCGGCGGGTGCACGGATGTGGGGCGCGTTCGAACGAACAACGAAGATGCCTATCGCGTCGTCGCTCCACTGAATCTCTTCGTGCTCTCCGACGGGATGGGTGGCGAAGCGCACGGCGAAGTGGCCAGCGCGCTGGCGGTCGAGACGGTCTCGAATCATTGCCTGGAAGGCGGAAACGATCCCTCGGCGGACTTTTTCGGGACGCGGCGCGGCGATCTTTCGGAAAGAACCAACCGCCTGGCCAGCGCCGTACAACTCGCCAATCGCAAGATTTTCGAATCCGCTTCGCTGAATCCCCAGCAACGCGGCATGGGCGCGACGGTAACCGCCTTGTGGCTGGACGGCACACGCATGAGCGTAGCGCACGTGGGCGACAGCCGTGCGTACTTGCTGCGCACCGGCGCGCTCGAACAACTGACCCGGGATCACTCCTTGGTCGCCGAGCAAGTGCGGCGGGGAATCCTGACGCCGCAGCAGGCCGACCGAAGCGAGATGCAGAGCGTCCTGATCCGCGCCCTGGGCACGCAGGAAGATGTCGAAGTGGACGCCGATGAATTCAGCATGATGGACGGCGATACCGTGCTGCTGTGTTCCGACGGGCTTACCCGCATGGTCACCGACCCGGAAATCGCCAGCACGCTGTTGATGCAGCCCGACGCCCAGAGCGCCGCGGAGCGCTTGGTGACCCTGGCCAACGAATACGGCGGCGAAGACAACGTCACCGTGGTGGTCGTCAATCTTCAGCCCGCATCCAACGGATTCTTCGGGCGTTTGCGCCGGTGGATACGGTTGCCCCCCGATGTCCCAGCGTCCGGAGGAGGAAACTGACATGGCCAAGCTCAGCCTGAAATTCGAGAACCAAATCTTAAAAGAGGTTCCCATTGGCAGCCGGCCGGTGAGCATCGGCCGCGCGCCGGACAACGACATTCCGGTGGACAATCTGGCGGTGTCGAACTACCACGCCAAGGTGTATCACGAGGCGGGGCGCCTGGTGGTGGAAGACCTGAACAGTCTCAACGGCACGTTCGTCAACGACCTGCGCATCGAACGCGCGACCCTGCACGACGGCGACAAAATCTTCATCGGCAAGCACGCCATCCTGGTGGATACCTCGGGTGACGCCGTGATCCCCTGGGATATGGGCAGAAAGGCCGTCGCGCCGATTGTGGAAGAAACGATGGTGCTGGACACCAAGCAGCGCCGCGACATGCTCCAGCAGGCCGTGGCCATGGGCGAGCGGTCGCAGTTCGCGCCCGGGCGGCTCAAAGTCCCGACGCTGATCGTCCTGCAAGGAAGAACCGATCAGAAAGAATACGTCCTCAACAACAAGCTCACGGTCATCGGCAAATCGGCCATGGCCACAGTGCGCATGAAGGGCTGGTTCATTCCCCAGGTGGTCGCGCAAATCAACAAGCGCGACGACGGCTTCTACCTCGGTCCCGGAAGCAAGGAAGCCAAACTCAATGGCACAACCATCTACGGACCGACGCGCCTGAACGACGGCGATATCATCGAAGTCGGCGGGCTGCGCATGAATTTCATATTTCGCGTTTAATGGACCGATCGCGAGTCCGGCTTCGGCCAGCCGCGATCCCGATTATCCCGGAGGCCAGCGGAAGTTCCGCCCCCCAAGCAAGTGCAGATGCAGGTGAAACACGCTCTGCCCCGCCCCGCGGCCGCTGTTTAGAACCGTCCGGTAGCCATCGAGAAGGTTCCGCTCACGCGCGAGCTGCGCGGCGACGAGCTGCAGGCGTCCCAGCACCTGAATGTCCTCCGCAGTGGCGTCATTGAGCGAGACAAAATGTTTTCGTGGGCAAATCAGAATGTGCGTCGGCGCCTGAGGATGGATATCCTCGAAGGCAAAGATGTCGGCATCCTCATACACTATCTTCCCGTGGATTTTCTTGTCGCCGATCTTGCAGAACAGGCAATCTTCGCTCACCGGTTTCCTCCTCCCGCATCCGGCTCGTCGAGGCGCACCACGAACGGCACAAAGCCCTCCCGGACGCGCAACTGTTCCCCGAACTGCCGCGCGGCGTCTTCGCCGGAAATTCTCCCCACACGCACGCGATAGAAATATCCGGAGGGTGAATCATATTCCTGAATGAAGGCGGGCGGATAGGTCTGCGCGAGGCGATCGCGGAGCCGCTCGGCGTTGCCGCGATCGAGAAACGCGCCTACCTGGACCGTGAAGTATCCTGCCGTGGGGCTCGCGCCGGAGAGCAGTTCCAGGCGCACGGGGGCGACGCCGGTGGCGACCAGATCCAGCGCACGGGCCGCGCCCAGGGAGAGATCGATAATCCGTTTTTCGACAAACGGCCCCCGATCCGTGATGCGCACTTCCACCGAGCGGCCATTGCTCAGGTTGGTGACGCGCACAATCGAGTCAAAAGGCAGCGTGCGGTGCGCCGCAGTCAATTTGTGCATGTCGTAGGTTTCCCCATTCGCGGCGCGCCGCCCGTGGAACGGCACGCCGTACCACGAAGCCAAGCCCTCTTCGACATAGCCTCCCGCTTCGGAGCGCGCGGGGGGCTTCACGCGCCCGGAGGGCTGGGGCGCAGGTCTTGAAGGCGGTGCCGGCTCGGCCGTTCGAGCTGCGGGTTTTTCCCCGGTGGCGGCGGGTCCCGGCTCGGCGGGGGGGTGCGGCGGACGCCGGTCGGCAACCGGGCGGCGCCCAGCGCACCCCAGCGCGGCAAATCCCGCCAGAATCGCGAGAGCCAGGAATCGGCTCACGCCCGGCCCCGGGTCACTTCTTTTCTCTCCGGGCCATGCGCGCCTCGAGTTCTTCAGCAGCCGCTGCCAGCTTTTCGGACACTTTCCGAAGCGCCTGCGCCGCGCGGCGTTCGGTCTGCGGACCAACTTCTTCGTGCCACAGCTTCCGCAGCCGCTCCATCTCCGCGTCAATCTTGCGTCCTACATCTTCAAAGCTGGCCATGGCGTCTCCTCGGGTTCTCCGCGTTTCACGGCGCGCGCCCCGCAATCCGGATGCGATTTTGGGTATTATAGGGAACGCTCGCTCGGAGTCGCAAGGAGATGCGGTGCCGCTACCTTATCGGTGGCAATGGAGGCTCGATCGTGCGCGTAACGCCCTGCGCGGATTCTTCCGCCCGGATCCGCAAGCGGCGCGGCCGCGGCTGTGTCCCGCATGCCATACGCTGGTCGGTACCAAGGCCACCCGCTGCCACGAGTGCGGCGCCAGCCTGAATTTTTCTCTCGCCGCAGTGAGCAAATCTCTTTCAGGAATTCTGCCGAGCGAAACACCCATCACCACGCTCATCTTTGTCGTCAATATTCTGCTTTTTGGAGTCAGCTTGCTTGCCACCATGCGTGTCTCGGAAGGCCTGAACCTTTTTGGCGGCATCAATGGACACGTGTTGAGCCGGATGGGCGCCAGCCGGATCGACCTGATTCTCCAGGGCCAATGGTGGCGCCTGCTCACGGCGGTTTTCCTGCACGGCAGCTTGCTTCATATCGCCATGAACTCCTGGGTACTGATGGACATCGGCCCGCAGGTGGAACACATTTACGGCTCGGCCCGCTATTTGTTCCTCTATATTGTCACCGGCATTGCGGGCTTTGTGCTAAGCGCGTTCACAGGGCATTTCAGCATTGGCGCTTCCGGCGCTCTCATGGGGTTGATCGGGCTGATGATTGCCATCACCTCGCGCCGTGGCGGCAATTACATGCGCATGGTGCGAAATCAACTGATCCGCTGGGTGCTCTATATCTTTGTGATCGGCATTCTCATCAGCGGGATCGATAACTTTGCACACTTCGGCGGCCTGGCATCGGGTTTTCTGCTCGGGAGGGTCTTCGAGGACCGCGAGCCGATGAACGCTTCCGAGCGCAAGCGCGCTTACGCGCTCGGCTGGCTCGCCGGTCTCACCTTCGTGGTCAGCTTCGCTTTGATGCTGCGGCAATACTTCCAAGGCCATTAACTTCGAGGCGAAATTCTCGGGCGCTTAGGAGCTGCTGCTGAGCCGCCGCGCAATCACCACGCTGTAATGAAATCCCGAGAACACCGTGAGTCCCGCCACAAAAATAATCAGTACGCGGTTGAGTTGCGCCAGCCAGGGTTGCGCGACCACCGCGGCGAGCACCACCGCGAACACCAGGAGGATCTGGGCCGTCGTGGTGAGCTTTCCAAACAGGCTCGGCGGGAACGGCCGGTAGCCCGCCACAACGATAATCACGGCGGCGATGGTGAGGATCAAGACGTCGCGGCTGAGAACCAGAATGGTCAGCCACCAATGCAGTTTCCCCTTGAGTGTGAGGATGAAGAACGAAGACGAGAGCAGCAGCTTATCGGCAATGGGATCGAGGATGGCGCCCAGCGCCGACTTCTGGTTGAGCCGCCGCGCCAGAAGGCCGTCGATTCCATCGGTCAATCCCGCCACGATCAGTACCGCCAGCGCCCATTTATAGCGCTCGTAATCAATCAGAATGATGAACAGCGGCAGGAAGCCGAGCCGGAGGAAGGTAATTTGGTTGGGGACCGTCCAGACGCGAGCCATTGATTTTCATGGTACAGCAAGTCAGGCAAACAGGGCCAGATAGTCGGCCAGCGACCGCCCCACCTTGCGTTCGAACATTCCCCCCAGCGAGGGAATCGAGCCGGAGGGCTCGTCCAGAGCGATGCGCTCGATGCGCGTCATTGGGAAGAAGAGCGTGGGCAACCCGACGCGGTCGCCTTCGGGATGGAGCACTTGCAGAATGAAATCGTCGAACGAATTCAGGTCAATGCCGCGGACGGTGACGCCGGCGGGATGAATGGCCAGCAACTGCCCCCAGAGTTTTTCTTTGGGGGAATGCAGGCTGATGACTACGATCGAAAGAGGTTCCACTCGCTTCCCCTGGGGCGATGGCCCGTTCGTCCATGGTAGCGCATCCGGCAAACCCGCTGTGGCGGTGGTGCGGCAAGAGTACCGGGCGGGCGTCCGCGGAATGTTTCACACCGCGATCGTTTTCAGATCCGGAGCGAGACGCAGGCGCGGTTCGGTGACGCGTTGGACATCCTCGGCGGTGAGTCCCGGCGCAACTTCGCGAAGCAGCAATCCTTCGGGCGTCACTTCGATCACCGCGAGCTCGGTGACGATCAGGTCCACCACTTCGACGCCGGTCAGCGGCAGCGAGCATTTCTTCAAGATTTTCGGTTTGCCTTCTTTGGTGGTGTGCTCCATGGCGATGATGACGCGGCGAGCGCCCGCCACCAGATCCATCGCCCCGCCCATGCCCTTCAACATTTTTCCGGGGATGGCCCAGTTGGCAAGATTCCCTTTCTCGTCCACTTCCAGCGCGCCGAGCACGGTCAGGTCCACGTGTCCGCCGCGGATCATGCCGAACGAATCGGCGCTCGAAAAGTAGCAGCAACCCTGAATCTCGGTGACCGTTTCTTTCCCCGCGTTGATCAAGTCCGCGTCCTGCTGCCCTTCGAGGGGGTAGGGGCCCACGCCGAGCATCCCGTTTTCCGATTGCAGGACCACTTCCATTCCCGCAGGGATGTAGTTCGCCACCAGCGTCGGCGTGCCGATGCCCAGATTGACGTAGTAGCCGTCGCGAAGCTCCTGGGCCACGCGCTTGACGATGACCTCGCGTTTGTCCACCTCAGCTTGCGCCATGTGCCGTTCTCTCCGCTCCTTTTTCCTGCGCCTGCATCCTGCTTCGCTCACGCCTTCCGGAGCGTAAGCTTCTCAATCCGCTTCCCGTAGTGCGTCCCCTGGAAAATCGCATTCACGAAAATTCCCGGCGTGTGAACCCTGTCCGGCTCGAGCTGCCCCAGCTCCACGAGTTCTTCCACTTCCGCGACGACGTAGTCCGCCGCCGTGGCCATCATGGGATTGAAATTCCGCGCCGTCTTGCGATAAAGCAGGTTTCCCCAGCGGTCGCCCTTCCACGCTTTGATGAAGGCAAAATCTCCCCGCAGCGCGCGCTCCATCACGCATTTCCGCCCGTTGAACTCGCGCACCTCTTTTCCTTCCGCGACCATCGTTCCATGGCCGGTCGGCGTAAAGAATGCCGGAATCCCCGCACCGCCCGCGCGCAACCGCTCGGAAAGGGTTCCCTGCGGATTCAGTTCCACCTCGAGTTCCCCGGCGAGCACCATGCGCTCAAACGTTTTGTTTTCTCCCACGTACGTGGAGATCATCTTCCGGACCTGGCGGGTCGCCAGCAACAGACCGATGCCGGCGCCGTCGATCCCCGCGTTGTTCGAGACGATGGTGAGATTCTTCGTGCCCTTGCGCTGCACCGCCGCGATCAAATTCTCGGGAACTCCGCAGAGCCCGAATCCGCCCATCAAAATGGTCATGCCGTCGCGCAGCCTCTCAATGGCCGCGTCGGCATTGGCTACCCTCTTGTCCATCCCCGGTCTCCTCGGTGCGTGCTCCGCCCGGACGGCGCCCCGCCCACCGCAGTCTACTGCATTTCGCGAAGCATTTTGTAGAGTTCGTTGGCGGCGTCGAACTCGCTTTCCAGTTCGCGGCTGGTGAGCCGGGCGCGCAAGTCTTCGATGGCGCGAGCCAGCCGATCGAGCGCGCGGGAGATGTTCTCGGCATTGGTCAGCGCGACGTCGCGCCACATCGCGTACGGGCTTCCTGCGAGACGCAGAAGGTCGCGCAACCCGGGCCCGGCAAGCGAGACCGGCAACCCGGTCTCGTCGGTTTCTTCCTGGACCACTCCGGCTAGAGCAACCGAAAGCAGTTGCGGCAAATGCGAGACGATGGCCACGGCCCAATCGTGCGTTTCCGCGTCGAGCCACACCGGCTCCGCCCCCATGGTTTTCAGCAGGGCCGCAAACGCCGCCGCTCGCGGGTCCCTGCCATTTTCGTCCTCGCTGCCCATCAGCGCATACCGCGCCCCGCGAAAGATCCCGGCATCTGCGTGCGCGATGCCTGATACTTCTTTCCCCGCCATGGGGTGCCCGCCGAGGAATGCCGCGCCGCTTCGAAAACACTCCGCGGCGCGCCGACAGATGCGCGCTTTCGTGCTGCACGCATCGGTGACCAGCGCGCCCGGAGCCGCGTGCCGCGCGACTTCCGGAAGCACGTCGCTGGTCGCGCTGATGGGAAGGGAAATGTAGACCAGGTCTGCGCCGGAAACGGCCGCTGCCAGGCTCCCTGCGAAGATTTCGTGAACCGCGCCGCGCGCTTGCGCTTCGCGCAAGACGCTCTCTTTGTCCCATCCGGCGATGCGGATCCCGGGCACGGTCTGCTGCAGCGCGTGCCCGAACGAGCCGCCGATGAGGCCCGTTCCCAGGATGGCGGCGCGGCGGAAGGAAGGAAGCGGTTCACTCATGGATTTGGCTCGAAGGTTCGCGGTCCGCTCAGGCAATGCGCCGCCCCACCGCAGGCGCAATCATGCGCAGTTCGTCCATAAGTTGAGCGAACTGGTCGGCGAAAAGCGACTGCGCGCCGTCGGAAAGGGCGTGTTCCGGATCGTTGTGTACCTCAATCAGCAGGCCGTCGGCGCCCGCGGCCACCGCGGCGCGCGCCATGGGCGCGACTTTGTCGCGCCGCCCGGTGCCGTGCGAGGGGTCGGCAATAATGGGGAGGTGAGACAGCTTTTTAATCACGGGGATCGCGGCGATATCGAGCGTGTTGCGCGTGGAGGTCTCGAAGGTGCGGATGCCCCGCTCGCACAGGATGACGTTGTAATTCCCGCCCGACATGATGTACTCGGCGGAGAGCAGCAACTCCTCGATGGTTGCGGACATCCCGCGCTTCAGCAGGACCGGCTTCGGCACTTCGCCGAGCGCGCGCAGCAAGTGGTAGTTCTGCATGTTCCGGGCGCCCACCTGCAGCACATCGACATAGGTCAGCATCAAGGCGATTTGAGACGGATCCATGACTTCGCTGACAACGTACAGCCCGTTTTTATCGGCGGCCTGCCGGAGAAATTTCAAGCCCTGTTCGCCGAGCCCCTGAAAAGTGTAGGGCGAAGATCGCGGCTTGAACGCGCCCCCGCGCAGCATCTTGGCGCCGGATTTTGCGACGCGCTCCGCAACGGTGTGAATCTGCTCGGACGATTCCACGGCGCAGGGTCCTGCCGCCACCACCACTTCCCGCCCCCCGATGCGCACCCCTTTGCCGACTTCCACAACGGTTCCCTCGGGGCGGAAATGCCGGCTGGCCAGCTTGTACGGTTGCGTGATGCGCACGACCTCGCGCACGCCGTCAAGCAGCTCGATGTCGCGGGGATCAAAGTCCGAACGGACGCCCACGGCCCCCAGCACCGTGTGAGTCTCTCCGGTCGAACGGTGCACGTTGAATCCCATGGCCACCAGCCGGTCGATCACGTGCTGGATCTGCGAGTCGTTGGCCTCCTGTTGCATCACCACAACCATTTCACTCTCCCGTCCCTATGAAGGTTCTGTGTGCCGCCCTGCGCGCGGGCCGCCACGATCCCTAAGGTTTCTCCTTCTTCGCAGCACCGCCGTCAGGATGCATCGCCGTGCGTTCCACCGAGCGCGCTTCGTCCAGAATGCGCTCGAACAACCGCCGGATCGCCGTGTCCGGAAGCGGCCCCGGATTGGTCCGCTCGGCATTCTCGAGTACTTCCCGTTCGCGTTCCGGTTGGTACAAAGGCAGGCTCGCCTCCAGCTTCAGCTTTCCGATTTCCATCGCCACCCTGGAACGCTCGTTCAACAGGCGGACAAGCTCCCGGTCGATCTCATCAATGCGGCGGCGCCAGTCTTCGATGCTCATCGCGACGCTTCCCTGCGGCTCATCCCCTGCTGGGCCGCCTGCTTGAGCGTGCGTAGCTTCTCGCCGGCGGCACTCGCGGCGGCATCCACGGAACCCGCCTTGGCGATCTCCGCCACCAGCGCTGAGCCGACCACGGCGGCGTCGGCCAGCCTGCCGAGCGCGGAAACGTGCCCGGGCAGGGAGATTCCGAAGCCCACGGCAATCGGCAGGGAAGTCACGCGCCGCGTGCGCCGCACCAACTCCGGCAGGTCTTCCGGAAGCGCATCTTTCGCGCCCGTCACTCCGGTCCGTGAGACGAGATAGAGAAATCCGCTGGAGGCCGCCGCAATTTTTGACAGGCGTTCGTCGGGCGAAGTCGGCGCCGCCAGAAAAATCGCATCCAGGCCTCGCGAGCCCACCGCCTGGCGGTACTCGCCCGATTCCTCCGGAGTGAGGTCAGTGATCAATGCGCCGTCCGCGCCCGCCGCCGCCGCCGTTTCCGCGAACCGCTCCAGCCCCATCTGCAACACCGGGTTATAGTAGCTGAACAAAACCAGCGGCACTTCGGTGTCTTGCCGGAGGCGTTTCACCAATTCCATCACGCCAGCCAGCGTCGTGCCACTGCGCAAAGCCCGCTCGCTGGCGCGTTGAATCGTCGGGCCGTCCGCCAGCGGGTCGCTGAACGGCACGCCCAGCTCGATGACGTCCGCCCCCGCGCCCGCCAGCGAGAGAACAATCCGGTGCGTCGCGTCGAGCGTCGGGTCGCCTGCCGTCACATAGGCCACAATCCCCAGCTCGCCCTTGGCGCGCAGTTGCTCGAAGCGCTGCCCGATGCGCGTCCGCGTTGTGGTTGGCGAAGACATGCGAGCAAGCGGCTACAAGCCCCCCAGGTAACGCGAGTAGATTTCCATGTCTTTATCGCCGCGCCCGGAGATATTGACGATTACCAGAGTGTCGCGCTTCATCTTTGGCGCGCGCTCGATGAGCCCTGCGACGGCGTGGGCGCTTTCGAGCGCCGGAATGATTCCTTCGGTGCGCGCCAGCGTCCGCGCGGCGTCGAGCGCCGCATCGTCGCTCACCGCCGAATACTCCGCGCGGCCCTGGTCCGCCAGCCAAGCGTGCTCGGGTCCGATCGCCGGGTAATCGAGTCCCGCGGAAACCGAATGCGTCGTGGAAATCTGGCCGTCGCTTGTCTGCAAAACGTAAGTGTAGGTTCCCTGCAATACTCCCGGATGCGCGCCCGCAAACCCGGCAGCGGCAGCCAGGCGAGCCGCGTGCTCGCCGAGCCCCTTGCCGCGCCCTCCGGCCTCAACGCCCATCATTTTGATGTTGGCATCCTCACGGAACGCATGGAACAGTCCGATGGCGTTCGAGCCGCCTCCCACGCAGGCCATCAAGACGTCGGGCAAGCGGCGCTCCGCTTTCAGAATCTGCTCCCGCGCTTCGCGTCCGATGCACGCATGAAAATCGCGCACCATCACCGGGTAGGGATGCGCTCCCAGCACGGAGCCGAGCAGGTAATGCGTCGTGCGCACGTTGGTGACCCAGTCGCGCATGGCCTCGTTGATGGCGTCCTTCAGCGTGCGGCTGCCCGCGTCCACGCCAATCACCTGCGCGCCGAGAAATTTCATACGCGACACATTCAGGCTTTGCCGCGCCATGTCTTCGGTACCCATGTACACGACACACTCGAGGCCCAGCCGCGCCGCAACTGTTGCGGTGGCCACGCCGTGCTGGCCCGCGCCGGTTTCCGCGACGATACGCCGCTTCTTCATCCGCGCGGCCAGGAGTCCCTGGCCCAGGCAGTTATTGATCTTGTGCGCGCCGGTGTGCAGCAGATCCTCGCGCTTCAAATAAACTCGCGGGCCGCCCAGGTGTGCTGTGAGCCGTTCGGCAAACTGCAGCGGTGTCGGCCGGCCCGCAAAACTCTGCAGCAGGCCGTCCAGCTCACTTTGAAACCGCGCGTCCGCTTTCGATTCTTCATACGCGCGCTCGAGTTCTTCGAGCGGCGCGACCAGCGTTTCCGGAACATATCGCCCGCCGTACGGCCCAAAACGGCCGGCGGTCTGCGGAATCGTCTGAGTGGTCGTCATCGTCCTAGCTTCCTGCCCTTTGTACTTGCCTCACAAACTCTTTCATCTTCGACGGATCTTTCTTCCCGGGCCGGGATTCGACCCCGCTGGCTACGTCCACGGCGTACGGCTCGGCCGCGCGGATTGCTTCCGCAACATTTTCCGGCGTCAGCCCGCCGGCGAGAATCACGAGCCCATACTTCTTCGCTTGCCGCGCAATGCCCCACGCAAAGGTCTTCCCCGAGCCGCCATAGAGCTTCGCCTGGAAAGCGTCAAGCAAAAACGCCGACGCGCCGGCGTAGGTTTTCAAAATGCGAGGGCGGAAACCTCTGCCTACGCGGACGGCCTTGATCACCCGGTGCGCCGAGGCGCACTCCCTGACGTCGGCGCCGCTCTCATCACCGTGGAGCTGCACCGCGGTAAGCCGCAGAGCCCGCGCCATCGCGGCAATTGCTTCCGGGCGCCAGTTCACGAAGACGCCGACCGCTTCGACAAACGGCGGCAACTTGCGAATCATTCCCCAGGCCTGCGACGGCGTCACCGCGCGGGGGCTGGGCGGATAAAAATTGAAACCCAGCGCGTCCGCTCCGGCGTCCAGGGCAGCTTTCGCGTCGCTCCAATTCGTGATCCCGCAGATTTTGACGCGCACCATCGCGCTTACACGGGCTGGGTCCCGCCCGCTCTTGCCAGCACGCGCAGCGCTTCTGCCGGATCAGGCGATTCCATCAATTGCTCGCCGACCAGAAACGCGTCGAACCCGGCCTCTCGCAAACGGCACAAATCACCGCTGGTGCGCAACCCCGATTCGCTCACCGCGGTGCATTCATCGGGAACAGCGCCGATGAGTTCGTAGGAAGTCTCCACGCGAACCTCGAAGGATTTCAAATCGCGGTTGTTCACGCCGATGATTCGCGCGCCGGCATCCACCGCCCGCTGCAATTCCTGCCGGGTATGAACCTCGACGAGCGCTTCCATGCCAAGCTGCCGCCCGAGCTCAAGCAATTCGCAGAGCTGCGCATCACTCAGGATGGCCACAATGAGCAAAAAACTGTCGGCGTCGTTGGCCCGCGTTTCCCACACCTGCCAGGGGTCGAAGATAAAATCCTTGCGCAGCACGGGAAGCGTAACCGCTTTGCGCGCGTCACGCAGATTCTTGAGGGAACCTTGAAAGTTTTCCTCTTCTGTGAGCACGGAGAGTGCCGCCGCGCCAGTTCCTTCGAGTCCTGCGGCGAGCATCGGCGGGTCAAACTCCTTCCGGATCACGCCGTGCGACGGCGAGGCTTTCTTCAATTCCGCGATAATGTTGATGGCCTTGCGGCACAGCGCCGCGGGAAAATCGCGGACCGCCGTACCCTTCTCTACGCCCATGCGCAGCGCGGCTTCCGGCAACACCCGCTTGCGGTGTTCGACCGCGGCGCGGCGTGCTTCGACAATCCGGTCGAGAATGGTTCCGGTTTTCGTTTCGGTACTCAAGCGTCCCGCCCCGAAAAGCTGCGAGCTACTAGGATGGCTAGCCAAAGATAGATAAACAGTTATGCTAGACCGCGCTTCTGCTTCTGTCAATTTGAGGGAATACCGCCGTGGAGCCAAAATGGCGGGGCAGTCAGAATGGATTCTGATTGCCCGATTTCGCCCTGCTCCATTGCGAATCGCTACCGATTCTGGCTTGCCGGCGGAACAATTCCGTTCATCCGCAAGTACTCGACCATCTGGCCGTACTCGTCGCCATCGTGAATCACGGCGAAAGTTACCAGGAACAGTCGGGGCGCGGTTGCATTCCGGAAGGGAAGCTGCTCCAAAACATTCTCCGCAGTCAGGCTTTTGGCGGCGCGATGGCCCACGGCAAACGAGTCTTTCAGGAACTGCACGATTTCTGCTTTGCTCTTCAACTCGTCGGGCCCATTCGGGCCTTTGATGTTCTCCGGCATTTTTTCGCCCGCGACCGTCGTCCAGAAACGGAAGTTCGCAGCGGCCGTGTGTTTGATCAGTTGCGCAAACGTCCGGACATCCTTGTAAGCGCTTCCCGGAATGTTGAGGCTGGCGGGCGTGAAATGGAACTTGTCTTCGGGCATGGCTTCTGCCGCATCAACCATCAGTTTTTCATAGGAGCTGACCTCGCGGTCCACAACGGAGGCGATGGTGGGCGCGGGCGCTGGAGCTGGAGCTGGAGCTGGAGTCTGCTGCCCTGATGCATTGCCGGCGGGCGCGCTCTGGCCGAACGCCAGGCTCCCCATGGCCACGGAAAAAATGATCAACGGAAAAACCGCTCGTGCGAGTTTCATTGGAGTTCTCCTCGTGAAAATGAATGCCAACCGCACCAGACAATAGCATGGATTGGAAGGAACGAAAAACTCCGCCGTCTAGAAGGGGAGACCCGTGCTGCGCAGGAAATCCTGAAACCGTGGTTCGCCCCTCAAGTCGTTCAGCCGGGGATCGAACCTGAGGTATGGCGCATACAAGGAGCGCTCGTCATAGGCCTTCTGGAGAGCGTCGATTGCTTTATCCTTTTCACCCAGACCCGCGTAGATGAGTGCCGAGTGGTACGGCGAAACATAGGCATGCTTCGATTGCCGCTCCAATAGACGCAACATCCTGCGCGCGTCCTTCGGCTTGCCCAGGCTGGCATACAGGTGGCCCATAGAACCCATTCCATAGTTTCCCGAGGAAAGATCGACTGCCTTTTGCAATTCCGCCGCGGCTTCGTTCATACGTCCCTGCTGCTCGTACACCATTCCGAGTAACTCGTGCGCCGGAGCGAAGCGCGAGCCCATTTCAATGGTTTTGTGGAGTTGGTCCACGGCTTTGTCATGCTGGCGCGACAAATAGAAGTATTGTCCGAAGCTGGCCCCCCCGGGAAGCATAAACGGAAGAAACTGCGCGAAGGCCACGTACTCTTTTTCTGCTTCCGGAACCCGGTTCAGCGCCAAGAGGTACGACGCATGCCACTGGTGCGTAAGCGTGGGGTCAAGCTCCCGGCCCCGCTGGTACTCTCGTTCGGCCCTCGGATAATCCCAGTCGAACTGATAGGCGATGTACCCAAGCATGGAATGTGCGTAGGCCACCGTTTCGTCAATCTCGAGCGCCTTTGTTGCAGCAGCTCTGCTCTTCGGAACGAATTCGGCGGGCGCGGCGCCCACGAATCGGATTATCCGCAAATAGCAATCCGCCAGCCCGGCGTACGCCATGGCATACCGGGGATCCAGCTCAATGGCGTGCTGGAAACTGGCAATGCCCTTTTCGGTGCCTTCCGCACTCGCCTGGTTCATGAAGTAGTGCGCCTTCAAGAAAGCATCGTAAGCCTCGGGATTCTCGGTGTAACGCTTGCGAAATTGCTGCCTCTCTTCGTGGTCCAGAGTTACGGTCATGGCGCGGAGAATCTTGGAGGAAAGAGATTCTTCTACCTGAAAAATGCTGGTAAATGTGTCGTCGAACGTCGCCGTCTGCAAGGGGGCGCCGTCGCGAATGCGGATGAGCTCCGTTGTAACGCGGTCCGGTGAGGTGTGGATTTTCCCGAGCAACAGATAGTCCACGCCCAGTGCGCGGCCAATGTCTGCAGGAGCATTGCCCGGCGTGGCATAGTGCATGACCACGGCAGTGGGCCGCACGTCCAGGCGGGTGCTGTTGCTGAGCCGGGCGGTCAAGGCGTCGGCGATCTCAATCCCCAAGTATTCGTTCCCGGCATTCGTGCCTTCCAATTGAAACGGCAAGACGGCGATCGAGGCGACAATCGCTTTAGAGGTACCACGGCGAACTTCGGAAGAGCGCTTCCAGAGAAAACCGCCGGCGACAAGCAAGCCGCAGAGAACGACGGCAAACGCCAGCGGCTTCCGGGAGGCAATCCGTCGAGCGCCTGGAACGGTTCGCGCGGCTTCCTGCGTCGTCGCACCAGAAACGGCATCTTGAAGAGCGGGCGCCCCATTTCCACCCGGAATGCGCGCGCGGACATTGACCCCGGAATCTTCCCGTTCCAACACGTCCGCAATGAACCGGTATCCGCGAGTATGAATCGTCTGAATGTACTTGGCCGTTTTCGTATCGTCGCCCAGGGTCTTGCGGAGCTTGGCAATGGCGCTGGCCAACGCATTCTCGGTCACCACCGCGTCTTTCCAGACGATGTCCAGGATCTCGTCCTTCTCCACTAGCCGGCGTCTGTTTTCGATGAGGAAAACCAGCAAGGCAAAGGCCTTTGGTTCGAGTGGTACGGGCGCGCCGGCCTTAAAGACCTCCGAGGTCTGCGGCCGAACCAGGACGTCATCAAATGAGAATGCGCGAAACGCGTCTGCCGTCATAAATCCGTCAGGAAACCGTGAGAAAGAATCAGCCTTCCGTCAAGACAGGACGCGGCGATTCGCGTTACGGTTGCCCGCGATAGGCGTCCATTGTTGCCCAAGGAGAAGATGCAATGCAACGAATAGTGCTTCCGGCTCTGCTCATGCTTGTCTGCGCTACGCCGGGGGTGGCGCAAAAAGCAGGCAATCACGACGGCAGTTACCCGAAATATGAGTTGTTCGCCGGCTACCTGGACTCCGGAGAATTCCCTTACAACGAATTCCGTTTCGGAAACGGCGCGGGACAATTCAGTGTGCCGAGTGACTTCGGCACGCGTCGCGGGCTGGAGGTCTCTTTTGCCCGCAACCTTACCCGGCATTTTGGATTCAAGGGAGAGTTCTCCGCGCAGTTCCACCGCGATGAATTTACCGTCAACGCGTGCGTTCAAACGCCGTGTGTCCCAGTGGTTCAAAACGCCGAACTCAGCCCCAGGCTGTTCAACTTCCTTGGCGGGCCGGAAATCAAAGCGCGCAACCATACGCGCTTCACTCCGTTTGCGCATGCGCTGTTCGGAGTGGCGCATACCACGGCGGCATTCAAGACATCGGGCGCCGCCATCAATCTTTCGTTGAACACCACGGAAACGGGTTTCTCCACGGCGTTTGGCGGAGGGCTGGACGTCCGCATCGCGCGGCGGTTCAGTTTTCGTACGGTTACGGATTTCAATCCAAAGTGGGTAGGCCGGGACGATTCCGGAGTGCGCCAGGTCCAAAAAGATTGGCGGGCCTCCGTAGGCATCCTCATCCACTAGGCCGTGCTTCTGCGGCAGATCCGGGCAGCGCGGGCTTCGCTCATTCGTCGCGCAAGGCAACCATAGGATCGAGGCGCGAGGCGCGCCGTGCCGGGAGGAAACTCGCGGCCAAGGTGACTGCCGCCAAAGCAGCAATTGCCGCGGCCAGTGTAACAGGATTGCGGGGCTTCAGGCCGAACAAGAGCGAACTCGCGGTTTTTGCAGCCAGCAGAGACAGCGCGGTGCCCGCCGCCAGTCCGATGCCCAGGAGAATCCCCGCTTCGCGCAGGATCATCCTTACCACATCGCCGCGTTGCGCCCCGAGCGCCATGCGAATGCCGATTTCGTTCGTCCTACGCGCGACGTTGTAGGAGATCAACCCGTACAAGCCGATGGTGGCGAGCAAGCCGGCCAGGAAACCGAAAAAGCCGGAAAGTGTAGCCATGAGCCGTTCGCGCAGCAGAGACTCCTGAATGTCGCTTTTGAAAACATGGAAAGTCAGATTGATTTCCGCGCTGGCTTCAGCGATGGTGTGCTTCACATCGGAAAGAAGCCCGGGAAGAGGGCGGTCGGAGCGGATCAGGAATTGGGCGGATTGGTCGGGCCGGTCATCCTGGGCCGCCGCGACAAAAGCGATGGGCTCAAGCTCCTCGCGAAGGTCGTAGTATTTTGTATCCTTCACGAGGCCGACGATTTCATACATGGGCGTCGGGCGCCCCACGTACTCCTTGATCCGAAAAGTTCGGCCGATGGGATTTGCTCCATCCACAAGCTTCCTTGCAAACGATTGATTGACGATCGCGACCTTTGGTGACGTCGCGGTGTCACGGTCGTCGAAATCCCGACCGGCCAGCAATGGGGTTCCCAGAGTCTTGAAATATCCCGGGGAAATCCGGCTGAAGCTCGGGGTAACATTGCTCTTCTGCGTGCCGTCAATCAGGACGCTTTCTTTCCAACCGTATCCGCTTACGGGAACGATGGTGGTATCGGCGGCGGAAAGCACGCCCGGGATCGCACGGACATGATCGAGCAGCTCCCGTTTGTAAATCTGCCGCCGCTCGGCAGGGAGTTTGAGGCGGGACAGATCGAGATCGGTAATCAGGATGCCGTCCTGCCGGAAGCCGGTATCGAGAATCAGTAAATTGCGCAGGCTGCGGACGAAGAGCAGCGCCCCCACCAGAAGCACGAGCGAGATGGCGACTTGTGAGACCACCAGGCCGCGCCGGAGACTGAACCGCTCGCGTCCAGTGGTCATGCTGCGTCCGTTCGATTTCAGGATCTCCACGGGAGCGACCCGCGCGGCCTGCAGTGCCGGTGTCAGTCCAAAAAGCACCGTGGTGAGGACGGCAAGCCCCGCGGTGAATCCAAGCACGCGCCAGTCCAGGCCCAGGTCGACGAACAAACGGTTTCCCTGCGTCGAGAGATAGGCAGCCAGGAAACGGCTCAAACCCTGCGCCAGCGCCGCACCGAGAGCGGCGCCCACGGCAGCCAGCAGCAAACTCTCGGAGAACAACTGGCGGATCAGGCGCCCACGCGAAGCGCCCAAGGAAAGGCGGATGCCGATCTCGCGCTCCCGCGCGCTGGCGCGCGCCAGCATCAAGTTGGCGAGGTTGGCGCAGGCGATGAGCAGCACCAATCCCGCGATAGAGAGAAGCAACCAAAGCGGGCTCGCATAAGCGTTGCGCAGGTTTGAAAAACCCGTATCGGCAGGAAAGGCTCCAAATTTGTATTCGAAATAGTGTTTCGACGCTTCCGCATCGTAGACGGGCGGGAGCGTTGCCTCCAGCATTGCGGGCGAGACGGCGGTTAATTGAGCCGTTGCCTGGGCCAGCGTCCATCCCGGTTTGAGGCGGCCGATGGCTGCAAGCCACCACGCGTGCCGCACGTCGAGCATGGTGTATTCGCCATGGATGACCGGCTCGTAACAGATGGGAATGGCCGCGTCGAGGGAGCGGCCCACTTCCACGCCGTAGAAGCCGGCCGGAGTGACGCCCACGATTTCGAAGGGATGGCTTTCGAGCGTCAGCTTTCTGCCGAGGATATCCGGGGCGCCGCCGAACTCGCGCTGCCAGAATGCGTAGCTGATCACGGCGTTCGGCGAGCCGCATCCCCGTTGGTCATCGGCGGGAGTCAGCACGCGGCCCATCAGCGGCTCAACTTCCAGCGTCTTGAAGAAGTCCCCGCTTACCCACACGACCGTAGCGTTCCGCACTTCGCCACCGGTGGCGAGGTTGAGGTCTTCTCTGCGCCACGCGAAGATGCTGGAGAACGCCTGCTGGCGGGCTCGAATCTCCTCCCAGAGAGGATTGGTCAGTTGTGAATACGGGCCGTTGAAGCGCCCCAAACCCCAATGGCGGTCTATGACCCGCACCATGGCAAGATCTTGGGGATTCTTTACGGGAAGAGTGCGGATACGGACAGCGTCAATCAGTTGAAAGATAGCGGTATTGGCGCCGATGCCCAGCGCCAGCGACAAGATGGCGACGATTGCGAATCCGGGGTTCAGAAGCAGCAGCCGAACACCGTACTTTACGTCCTGCCAGACCGTTTGCACGTGCACACCTCCGCTCCTCTGTGGCGTTAGACGTAACCAGAGATGATTTGGTCAGGGCATGAGTCGGCCTAACGCATGAGAGCCGCGATCCGTTACGGCCTAGGGTGATGCTTGCGGACTTGCATCGTAGACGGGCGGAGAACAAGACGGACAGCAGGAAAATGGCCCACAGTAGCAGCAAGATTTCGGCCGGCGCGAACCGTTGCGTCTGTGGTTTCGAAGGTTATTTCTTCATGGCGACCAGTTGCGTGCGGAGGGCCCTCAGGGTGTCGGCATGCATTTGGAAGAGGTGACAATGCGTGACCAGGTTTTTCGCCAGGAGCGAGCCATCGGCCGCCCCCGCCGCCGCGTTGACGAGGTGTTTTTCGGAGATGCCGTGCTGGCCGGCGACCCATGCCACGAGCGCCGCGGCGAACTCCATCTGCGCATCCGGGCCGCGCAGTGCCAGCGCCCGCTGGATCAACTTGTAGCCATCAACTTTCGCTGCCAATTCCAAGGACGAAGCTCCCGCCACCTGCCGGTAGGTTTCTGCGAAGTAGCCCCAATCGAAAAGCGCCAGTGGATCCGGCTTGTCCGGGGACTTTGCACTTTCCGCCCGCTCCTCCAGCCGCGAGAAGAGCTCCTTCGCCGCCTGCGGATCTCTTTGGCTATAGATTGCTGCACGGCGAAGGGTTTCCATGCGTACCAGCACTGGAGCATCGAGAGTGAGCAAGGCGAGCGTGTCCCCGGCGAGCTGCTTCGTGTCGTAGCCCGGCTGCGCATCATGCCAACTGCTGCCGCCCCACGGAAGTGACTTTGCCGTTCCGATGTCAAATGGCCAGCACACCAATGGCGGACCTGCTTGCGCTGGCGGGGCAAAAACGGTCACGGCGATGCCAACAAGCAAAGCAATCACGACGCTTGTGATGATTTCACGGCTCATTTTTCGGCTCCCTCTATTCGTTTTCGCATGGTCCATACTTCCCTTGCTGCCAAACAAGACGCGAAGCGGCTGCTGGTGTTAACAACGCTTGTCCTCGGGATGGGAAATGGAGAGGGGGAATCCCGCGATGCTGTCTTGGGGGGGCGCGTGAAAAGGGGAAGGGCCTTGTCCGATTCCGCACGGGCAAAGCGAGGCGGTTTTGTGGCGGCGCACGGAGCGGTATATAGTAGGTAGGCTCCGGCTGGGTGAACCCGCGCGTTTGGGGGTCCTTTTTTCGGCCAGGTCTTCGAAGAAACTTCGATAGGAAAACGTCTCCGCGCCCATGGCAGTCGACGTCAGCAGGCATCTGGATCGAGCCAAGCGCTTCCTGGAACGGAACAAAGTCCAGGATGCGATTGACGCCTACCTACAGGTGCTCGAGGAGTCGCCCACGCACCTGGAAGCCACGCAGGCGCTGGGCGACCTCTATGCGCGGCTGGATCGGCCGGACCGCGCCGCAGTGTATTACGGCCTGCTGTTCGATCTGCTCACCGAAAGCAAAGACGACTCCAAAGCGGTGGTCATCTACACGCGTTTCCTGAAGTCTGCCGGGGCGCAGCCGCCGGAGCGAACCGCGCGGTACGCCCTGCTTCTTCAAAAACAGAATCGCGTGGCGGAGGCCATCGAGCAGTACGGCGTGGCCGCGGAAACGTTTCCGGCTCAGGGGCGGGACGATGAAGGGCTGGCCTGTCTGGAACGGATCGCCCAACTGGACCCGGAGAATATTGCCCGGCATATGAAGCTCGGGGAAACGGCCGAGCGTTTGGGAAAATTCACCTTGGCGGCGCGCGCCTACCTTCGCGCGGGGCAACTGGCCACGGCGGCGGGCGACCACAAAGGGGCGCTGGACCTTTACGCTCGCGCGCATCACTTGGTGCCGGAGGACCGCAGCGTGTCGCTGTTTTACGCGCAGTGCAAACTGCGCGCCGGCGACGCCGCCGCGGCGGCAAAACTTCTCGAGCCGTTTTCCGCGGCCGAGACCGACTCCACCTTTCTGGAAACTTACGGCGATGCGCTGATGCGCGCCGGAGATCTGGACCGCGCCCGCGCTACTCTGGAACGCTCGGTGCGCGAAAAATCGGCGGGCTTCGGAAAGCTGTTTGAATTGGCCGATCGCTACACCCAGTCCAAGCAGGAGAAAAAGGCCCTCGAAGTTCTCACTTCGGTGAAGAAGCGTATGGCCCAGGAGCACCGCGAGAGCGAGTTCGCTTTGCAGATGGACCGCGTGGCCGAATCCAATCCGGAGTCCATCCCGGTGACCGAGTTTTGGGGCGCGCTCTACAACGAGTTGAATCGTGAATCGAAATACTTCGAAGTGCTGGTCCGGCTGTTTGACCTTTATTTCAAGGCCGGCGAGGTGCGCAAGGCCTGCGATACCCTCGAACGCCTCGTGGATATTGACGCCTACGACTTCCGCAACCAGCAGCGCGTGGACTGGCTTCGCGGGAAAGTGGACGACGGAATCCTGCGGGGCATCGCCGCGCGCCTGGCCAAGTCGGCTTCGCAATCCATTCCCATGGCTGCGGCGACGCGGAACCTGGGAGCCTCGAAGCCTACCTCGATGGTCAGCGAAGGCGGCGCCCAGCAGGCGCTGGAAGACATGATTGTGCAGACGGAGATCTTTCTTCAGTATTCGCTACAGTCGAAGGCCATCGAGCGGTTACAGAAGATTGCCGAGATGTTTCCGGGTGAAGAGGAACGCAACCAAAGGCTAAGCAACCTTTACGAATCGGCGCACTGGTGGCCGCCCGGCGCACGGAGGAAAGAAGAAACGCCGGTGGTTTCGGCGGAGCCCGCCCAGGGCGTTACCCGGTCCGGTGCGTATACTCCCGAAACGCTCCGCGACCTCTCGAAAATCTCCGAGATTACCCAGACAGTGTACCGCCAGCCTACTCCGCGGGCCATGCTCAACATCGCCGTCAATGAAGTGGGGACCTACATGCGCGCGTCACGCTGCATCGCCATTGTCGGCGCGCCGGGACGCCCCCCGGAGATGGCCGCGGAATACTGCGCCTCGGGGATCAAGCCGGCGCCGGGAACGCAAATTGTCTTGCTCCTCGGGCAGATGGAGAAGGCGTCTCCGGATTCGCTGGGCGGCCTGGTCCTCGATGCGGCCGCCGCGCCCATCTTGAAGGAAATGGGGCTGGCCACGGCGCTCGGCGTAGCGCTCACGGACAAAGAAACGCAGGCACCCGCGGGCATGTTGCTGGCGGCCTACGCAGGACAGCACCGGTGGAAGCCCAATGAAACCTATTTTCTTCAGGCCGTGGGGGACCAGATGCTGCTCAGCGTCAGTCACACGCGCCTCCGCTCCCTGGTCCGGCGCATGGGTGTTTCCGACGAGCACACGGGCTTGCTGGGCCGCAGCTCCTATCTCGACTGCCTGCTTTCCGAAACCGGCCGCGCGAAAACGCAGGGCACGCCTCTGGCGCTCACCATTTTGCAAATCGATCGCGGACCGGAGTTGGTCCACCAGCAGGGCGAAACGCTGATTGAGCGCCACATGGAGCAGCTCGCCAAATCCCTCCAGCCGGTGGTGCGTCAGAATGATGTTGCGGTGAAATACACGGCGTGGTCGCTGGCCTTCATCCTGCCGGATACCACGCTGGCGGGAGCGCGGAATCTTGCGGAGAAATTGCGCAAGGCCGCCGCGGCCGTCCGCCCGCCCTGGGATGGCGCGCTGACCGTGAGCGCGGGAATTGCCGAGGCCATCGCCCGGCCCGACTTCGACAGCGAGGACATTGTCACGGACTTGATGAACCGCGCCGAAACCAGTCTGGAGGAAGCGCGCAAGAAAGGCGGCGACACCATCGTCGCCGCGGAAATCGTCAAACGCTGAACGAACTCTCGAAAGGAACTCGCAGACAAATGTTTCCAACCGATGTCGTAGTCATCGCCGGAGCGCGCACGCCCATGGCGCGTTATACCGGGGCGTTCAAAGATACCTCGGCCATTGAACTTGGCGCTTGCGCGGCGCGCGAAGCGATTCGCCGCTCCGGGGTCGCCCCGGAGGACTTCGATCACGTGATTTTCGGCAACGTCATGCAGACCAGCTCCGACGCGCTCTACGGAGCGCGGCATGTCGGGCTCAAGGCCGGCCTCAAGATCGAAACGCCCGCCGTGACCGTCAACCGGCTGTGCGGCTCGGGCATCGAAGCCATCGCTCAGGCCGCGCAGCGCATCCTCCTCGGCGAGGCGAAGTTCATTCTGGCCGGCGGCATGGAAAATATGACCCAGGCGCCGCACGTGGTTCGCGGCGCGCGCACCGGCTTTCGCCTAGGCGAAGGCGCGCTCGAGGATTCGCTGATGTCCGGTCTGACCGACACCTATTGCGGCTGCGCCATGGCGGAGACCGCGGAAAGTGTCGCCGCGCAACATGGCATCACGCGCCGCGCCGCCGACGAATACGCGCTGCGCAGCCAGCAGGCTGCGGAAGCCGCTTTCAAGGCGTGTTGCATGAAGGAAGAAGTCGTGCCCGTGGAGGTGAAGCAGGGGCGCAAGACCATCATCGTCAGCGAAGACGACCATCGCCGCCCCGACACCACGATGGAAACTCTTGAGAAACTTCCCCCCGCGTTTCGCAAAGACGGCATCGTCACCGCCGGAAACGCCAGCGGCATCGTAGACGGCGCAGCCGCGGTTGTGGTCACCAATACGAAGACCGCGAAGGAGCACGGGCTCAAGCCGCTCGGCCGGATTCTTTCGTGGGCCGCGGTCGGTGTCGAACCGCGCCTCATGGGCATCGGCCCGGTTCCCGCTACGCAAGCCGCGCTGAAACTGGCCGGGCTCTCGCTTGGCCAACTCGACCGCATCGAAGTCAACGAAGCATTCGCTCCGCAATACCTCGCTGTTGAAAAGGCCCTCGGTCTCAACCGCGATAAGACCAACGTCAATGGCGGAGCCATCGCCCTCGGCCATCCACTCGCCGCTTCCGGCACGCGCCTCGTGCTCACCGTGCTTCTCGAACTCCGCCGCCGGGGACTTCGCTACGGCCTGGCCACCGCGTGCATCGGCGGCGGCCAGGGCATCGCCATGCTCCTCGAAGCCTGCTAGCGGGTCAGTTTCCGATTATCCGACCAACCAGGAGTTACAACATATCGCCGGGCAAATCGGGCCCGAGGATAACTTCCGGGTTGCCGACAACCGGGGAACTATTCCATTTAATGGACACAAGCGCGTTTGTGAGGACTCATCTCGCTTCGTTTGCAAAAAGACGAGAGCGCGCCTATTACAGTCATCGCGCTTGCACCACCCGTGCCGTTTCATCTCTTGGGAAAGTGAAGAGCTCGGCTCATCAAGGTCAGTCGCGCTAGCGCCCGGGACTACGCAGGGGTATGATTCGTCGTCGGCTATTCCTTGCTGAATTCGAACGATGGCCCCTGGTTACGACTCATACTCCCGGCGGCCCGGAGGCTTCTTCAACCTCAGGAGTCAACCGCAATGAAGACCCCATTTGCAACCACACAGACAAACATGATGCGAAGGGCAGGGATCGATGTCGTTGGCGATATTCCGTGGGGCACCCACTTTTGTCTCTTTTACGACACCAAGGCTGACCTGCTCGAAACGTTAGTCTGCTATTGCAAGGCTGGGTTGCAAAGCCAGGAGTTCTGTTTATGGGTCGTCGCGCCGCCCGTCACAAGAGAAGACGCACTCGAAGCCCTGCGACAAGCCGTTCCTAGTTTTGATAGCTACTTGCCTGAGGGTGGCATCGAGATAGTTCCGGCTCGGGACTGGTATCTGCCAGACGGTACGTTTGATCTCAACAGAGTGATTGCTGGTTGGAATGAGACACTGCGGCGCGCTTCCGCCAGAGGTTACGTCGGGGTCAGAGTAACGGGCGATACCGCCTGGCTCGAAAGAAAACATTGGAAGGATTTCTGTGAATACGAAGACGCACTCAACGAGTCCATCACGAATCAACGCTTGGCGGTGTTGTGCACTTACCCGCTTGCCTCATGCGGAGCACAGGAAATCTTGGATGTAGTGCGCACGCATGAGTTTGCGGTCACAAAGCGGCGCGGCAGTTGGGACGTTATCGAAACCGCTGGTTACAAAAAGGCTAAGACCGAAATCAAGCGTTTGAATGAAGAACTCGAGCAACGTGTGAAAGAGCGGACCGAGGCGCTGCAGAAAGCGATCGAGGAGATCCGCGCACTGAAAGACCAGCTCTATAAAGAGAACCTAGCACTTCGAGACGAAATCGACCGAGCCTCGATGTTCGAAGAGATTGTCGGCGCCTCACCTGCGCTGCAAGCCGTACTTGCGTGGGTGGCAAAGGTTGGCCCGACCGACTCCACAGTCTTGATCACGGGAGAAACGGGAACTGGCAAAGAACTCATCGCACGCGCTATCCATAAACGCTCCAAGCGCTCGGGACGCGCATTTGTCAGCGTGAACTGTGCCGCGCTGGCGGCGTCGCTGATTTCTTCGGAGCTGTTCGGTCACGAGAAGGGAGCCTTCACCGGGGCCACACACCGCCGCTTAGGCCGTTTTGAGCTGGCGGACGGCGGAACTATTTTCTTGGATGAGGTGGGCGAGCTTCCACCCGAGACGCAGGTCGCGCTCTTGAGAGTCCTGCAGGAACGGGAATTCGAGCGAGTCGGTGGCACGCAACCCGTCCGGGTGGACGTGCGCATTATCGCTGCCACCAACCGTGATCTGAAAGCCGCGACAGCCAGTGGAGCTTTCCGGCAGGACCTGTTTTATCGCCTAAATGTATTTCCGATTGATGTGCCGCCTCTCCGCGAGCGCGGGGACGACATCCTGGTGCTGGTTGAGCATCTCGTTCAGCGTTACGCCAGAATTGCAGGCAAGAATATCCGGTCGATTGGCAAGAACACGCTCGAACTGTTTGAGTCCTATGACTGGCCGGGCAATATCCGGGAATTGCAGAACGTCATTGAGAGGTCTGTGATCCTGACCTCCGGCGATATTCTCCGGGTGGACGAGTCGTGGCTTTCCAAGAAGTCGTCTCAACATTCGAACTCAGTTGAAGTGTCAAACGGTTGTGGAAGCGATCGAGATGAGGAACGGAAAATCATAGAGGCTGCGTTACGCGGGAGCCGAGGCCGAGTCTCTGGGCCTTTAGGCGCAGCGGCCAAACTTAAGGTTCCACCAACCACTCTTGAGAACAAGATCAAAGCTCTCAATATCCGCAAAAGCCTGTTCAAGTTCGCCTGAGCACTCACCAGAATCTCCAAATTAACCAGATTCACCGGATTCACCTTCCAGCTCCACACCTTCTCGAAGAAGTCATTTCTTTTCATTTCTAGAGCTTACAGATTGGGGCCTCGTTTGCTGTTCTCTGAACGGCGCTGAACGGCGCATCGAGGACAACCTGCTTGCAGTCAGCGGGGGGAACAGCGTTGAACTTCCCGCGCGCAAGAACCTAGGGCCAACGGGGACATGTTTGTGTTGGTTCAGTTCTATCGAAAAACGAAACGCATAAAATCAAAGGAGGCAATATGGAATCGAAACGTGACGGCGTTATCAAGAACGTGGTTCTGGTGCACGGTGCATTCGCCGACGGCTCCGGCTGGGAAGCCGTCGCTAACATCCTCAAGAATGATGGATACAAGGTCTCGGTGGCGCAGCCCCCCGAGACTTCCTACGCCGACGACCAAAAGTATACGAAGGCGGCCATCGACGCCATGGACGGGCCAGTGGTTCTGGTGGGCCACAGTTATGGCGGGTCCATCATCACCGAGGCCGGCAATCATCGAAAGGTTGCGGCGCTTGTCTATATTGCCGCGTTTGCGCTCGATGACGGTGAGAGCTGTGCGTCAATCGAACAGGCCCTGCCGCAAGCCTCCAAGGCATTTAAACCGGACAGCAACAACAACTGGTGGATAGAACAGGACCATTTCGCGGCCGACTTCGCAGCGGACATTCCGCCGGAGAAGGCGTGGTTCATGGCTGTGTCGCAGGTGCCGATCTCCACCGACTCGTTCACCCACCAGGTTAAGTCGCCCGCCTGGAAGACCAAGCCCACCTGGTACATGGTGGCCACCCAAGACCGGTCGATCAATCCGGACCAGGAGCGCATGATGGCAAAGCGCGCCAAGGCCAAGACGGTCGAAGTAAATGCCAGCCATGTGGCCTACATGTCTCATCCGAAGGAAACAGCCAAGCTTATCGAAGAGGCTGCCACTTCTGCGGCTACCATGCATGCCGCCGGCTGAACCCGCCTCGCACGATTGTGGGCCTCCGCCGATCCAGACCGACGACATCGGTGGAGGCCCGGATGAACGTCGTCTGAGGAGAACACAATGAAGGATCACATCACGATAGCAGGACATGACAGCGCGTTCGCCGCCTATATAGCAAGACCGAAAACCGATCCCTCCGAAGATGCAGACGAAACTAGAAATCAGTCGACAAGCTGAGCTGTTTCCATGTTCTGGCTTCTTCCAACCGCGCAAGGTCGTTCTTTTCTGCGCCATTGTACGCGTCGCTGCCGAGTAAAAGCCGCAACGGTGGATTTTGCTCCCGAGTCAGACGAACGATTGCTTGAGCAGCCTTTTTCGGATCGCCCGGCT
>DASQHY010000033.1:0-43367 GCA_035631855.1 Candidatus Acidiferrales bacterium | reverse complement strand
CCGGCGTGGACGCCGCAACGGGCTCGCTGGGACAGGGGCTTTCGGTGGGCGCCGGCCTGGCGCTGGGGGCGCGCGCGCAGAATTCGCCCGCGCGTGTTTATGTTCTGCTGGGCGATGGTGAGTTGGCCGAGGGGCAGGTGTGGGAGGCCGCGGCGTTCGCGGGGCACCACCAGATCGAGAATCTCACGGCCATCGCGGATATCAACTCGCTGGGGCAAAGCGAACGCACCATGTACCAGCACCACACGGAAATCTATCGCGCCAAATTTGAAGCGCAGGGCTGGCAGGCGGAAGTGATTGACGGCCAGGACATGGCAGCCGTGGTGGCGGCGCTGGATCGCGCCAGAGCGGCGAAGGGCCGTCCGCAGGCCGTCATCGCGCGCACGCTGAAGGGCGCCGGAATCAGCTTCCTGGCGGATAAGGAACACTGGCACGGCAAGGCGCTTTCGAAAGATGAATTGGCGAAGGCCCTCGCCGAACTGGGGCCGATTCCGCCGCTCCCTCCGGATGAGGGCAAGTCATATGCGCGGAAGTCGCTGCCGGCGCCGCCGAATTTTCCCCCGATGGCTGCGCCTGAATATGCGCCCGGCCAGACGGTGGCGACGCGCGAGGCGTTCGGGACAGCTTTGAAAAAGCTTGCGGGCGTGAATCCGAAAATCGTGGCCGTGGACGGGGACGTCAAGAACTCGACATTTACCGAGGTGATGCAAAAGGCCTATCCGGAACGGCTGTTTCAGGGCTACATCGCGGAACAAAACATGGTTAGCGTGGGAGTGGGCCTGGCGGCGCAGGGGCTGGTCCCGTTTGTGGCGACTTTTGCGTGCTTCCTCTCGCGCGCGTATGACCAGGTGCGTATGGCGGGGATCAGCCGCAGCAATTTCAATTTGTGCGGATCGCATTGCGGGGTGTCCATTGGAGAGGACGGCCCGTCGCAGATGGCGCTCGAAGACCTGGCGATGTTCCGGGCCATTCCCGGCGCGCACGTGTTTTATCCGAGCGACGGCGTCTCGACGGAGCGGCTGGCGGAGGCGGCGGCGCGCACCAACGCAATCTGTTATCTGCGGACGTCGCGGCCGAAAACGCCGGTGCTCTATAAGAATGAGGAAAAGTTTGCCGTGCCGGGATTCAAAGTGCTGCGGGAGAGCGGGAACGACCGCGCGACGGTGATCGCCGCGGGCATTACGCTGCACGAAGCGCTGAAAGCTTACGAGCAGCTCAAGGCCACGGGAATCGCCATTCGTGTGATTGACCTCTATTGCGTGAAGCCGATCGACGGCGCGGCGCTGGGACAGCAGGTGCGCGCCGCGGGCGGGCGTGTCGTCACCGTGGAGGACCACTACCTGGAAGGTGGCCTGGGCGAAGCGGCCGTCGCGGCGCTGGCTGCCGCGGGGATTCCCCTGGGGGCGGTCAAGAACCTGGCGGTCTTGCGGGTGCCGCACTCCGGGAAACCCGACGAGCTCGTGGATGCCTTTGGAATTTCCGCACGGCACATTGTGTCCGCCGTGGCAGGCCTGCAATAAAAAGCCCGGCCGTTTCGGGCCGGGCGGATTCCCTCACTAGTTTTTTCGAACCCGATTCGCCAGCGCTCAGGCGCCGGCTGCGGTCCCCAAAAGGATGTGCGTCGGCGGAAGGCGCAGATCCCACACGATGTGGAACCAGGAGAGCACCTTCAGCGTGTAATAGGTGACATCCACCTCCCACCAGAAAAAGCCCTGACGAACAGAAGCCATGTAGTGATGGTGGTTGTTGTGCCAGCCTTCTCCCATGGTCAAGAGGGCGAGAAGGGGATTGTTCTTGCTGGTGTCGGTGGTTTCATAGCGCCGCGAGCCAAAGATGTGCGAGAGAGAATTGATGGTGAAGGAGGAATGCCAGAGCAGCACGGTGCTCACGAAGAATCCCCAGACCAGCATGCCCCAGCCGCCGGCCAGGAATAGAATCACGGCGAGCGCCACGGGAGGCACGAGGTGGTACTTGTTCAGCCAGCGCAATTCCGGATATTTGTAGAAATCACGGATCAGGTCCAATTTCGTGTGGTTGTACTTGTCCGACAAAATCCACCCGACGTGGGACCACCAGAAACCGAACAGCGAGGGCGAGTGCAGGTCCTCCTCGGTGTCCGAGTAGCGGTGATGATGGCGGTGATTGGCGGCCCACCAGAGCACGCCCTTCTGCGTGGAGGTGGTGGCCATCACGGCGATGATGAATTGAAAGGCGCGGCTGGTTTTGAAGGCGCGGTGCGAAAAATAGCGGTGGTACCCCGCCGTGACGAAGAACATGCGCACGTAAAACAGGGCCAGGCAGGTGATCAGATAGGACCAGCGAAAACCCACGAAAAACACGGCAATACATGCGACGTGTGCGGCAAAAAAGGGAAAGGAGCGGACCAAGGAAATCCGTGCGCCGTTGCGGAGGGTAATTGCTGCGGTTGCCATACGGAGGCTCCTTCGCCTGAGGTCCCGAACTGCCGACTGCGCTCTCCGCAAGCGCTCAGCAAAGGCCCTGCCGACACGGCGCCACGAAAAGACAATCTTCACTATAGGCTCCTGCCGGGAGTGCGTCAAGGAAAGAGTGAATCGTGTTGAGAGAGTGGTGCTTCGAGCATTGCCGGAGAAGTGAGCAGAGTTGGAACCGGTGTCCCGTTTTGGTACGGCCTCTCGTTCCAGAAGGCCGTGAGAAACATTCAACTCATTCATTCCTGATGCTTTTGCTGCAGCAAGTTTGGAAATGCGCATGCGAGAGCTATTATGGGATCCTGGCGCGAGCTCCCGTGTCACGAGTCAATTCATAACAGTGAAACCGAAACCACATTCGATTCAGCATCGCTTTGTCCTCTTGCAAGGAACGCTTTTCGCTCTGGCCATTTGGTTCCTGGGGGGCGCGCTTTTCTTTGCACAAAGGATTCGCCGAGACCTGGTGGACCCCTTTACGCGGCTGCGCTCGATGTCCGCGTTGCAGGCCGGGATGGGTGCGGCGCGGGAGAACTTGCTGAACGCCACTTTGCAGGGGGGGCCCGCGGGAAGCGAACAATTCGAAAAGGCGGCGGCGATTCTGTCGGATTTGGGAAAAGGTTCTGTGCGGTTGCCGCTGCGAAGCGATGAGCGATCGGCGGTGGAATCTGCCGTTCGCCTGCAAGAGGAAATGGTCCAGCACGCCCGCGCCTACTTGAACCGCGTGGACCGCTCCAGCGGGGAAGATGGGGATCTTGCCGAGGTGAGGCGTCTGAGTCTGGAAATCACCGGATTGTTACATGCGGTGGCGCTGAATAATCAGGCGGAGTGGAGAGCCTCGGACGCGCAGCTTCAGAAGGACACGCGGCTGCTTTATGCGGTGCTCGGGGGGTTCGGACTCATCGCGGTGTTCGGGCTGGGTGTATTCCGGCGCGTCCATCGCCGGGAAATCTGGGAGCCGCTCGAGGTGTTGCGGCATATGGTTCTGGAGGTTCAGCGGGGCAATCTCAATCCCCAGGGACGCATTCCCAATACGGTGGAGTTTGGAACGCTGGTCACCGGCTTTCACGAGATGGCCGAGGAGCTCCGCAGAAGACGTGAATCTTTGGAAGAGCAGGTGCGCGAACGAACTGCCGAACTCGAATCCACGCAGCGCGAGCTGATCGAAGCAGCCAAGCTTGCCTCCATCGGGGACTTGGTTTCGGGAGTGGCGCACGAGGTCAACAATCCCCTGACCACGATCCTGGGATTTGCAGAACTGGATCTGGCCCGTCCGGAGCTGGACCAGCGCCTGCGCGGCCATTTACAAACCATCAAGGACGAATCGATCCGGCTTAAGACGCTGGTTACGAATTTGAGCAACTTCGCGCGGCACGCGCCGCAACTCCACGAGCGATTTGATCTTCGCCAGGCGCTGGGGCGGATGGTGGACCTCCGAAAATACCAATTAGGCGTGATGGACATTACTCTGCACTTCTCCGCTCCCCCCCAGCCGATTTGGGTGCTGGGCGATAAGGACCACCTGGTCCAGGTATTCTTCAATCTGGTGCTCAATGCCGAGCACGCTGTGCGCGAACGCCCCGGCCGGGGAGACATCTGGCTGGAATGCGGAGTCAAAGCCGACCGTGCCTGGGCTGCGGTGCTGGACAACGGCGCGGGGATCCCCGCCGGGCTGCTGGAGCGCATCTTTGAACCATTTGTCACGACCAGACCCGCCGGCCAGGGCTCCGGGCTTGGCCTGAGCATTTCGCGGAATATCATCCATCAGCACAAAGGCACAATCACCGCCGAGAGCAGCGAGGGCCAGGGCTCGGCATTCCGGATTTCGCTGCCATTGACCGGTCCTCCGGAAACAGCGGCCCCGTCCGCCCCCGGACAGGCCCAGGCTCCTGTGGCGGCACCCATTCCGAGGGGCCTGCGCGCGCTGGTGATTGACGACGAAACCTCCATTACCGACCTGATGTCTGAATTCCTGCGGTCCATCGGGTGGGAATGCACGGTCTTGAACAATTCCGCAAAGCTGGAAACGCAACTCGACTCGCATCAGTTCGACATCGTCCTGTGCGACCTGAAGATGCCCCGGCGCAACGGCATCGAAGTATTGCACTGGCTGCGCAACAACCGCCCGAAGCTCGCGCGCCGCTTTCTTTTGATGACCGGCAATCTGGCAGACACACCGGAAAAAGACACAGCGGAAGTCGAAGCCCTCCCGGTGCTGCGCAAGCCGTTCACTCTGGACCGGCTTCGCGAAGCGCTGAACAAGCTGCTGGCAACTCCATCGGAATAGCGCCGCGGCGCACCGGCTCGAAAAACGCTTCAAACGCTTCGCGCAGCAATCCCCGATATTTTTCGCGGTCGTAACCACGCCAGCCCTCCCAGAGGGAATAGGCGCGCACGCGGTCGTTGGGCACGGGCGCACCGGCATCGGTGATGACGTACTCGACCGTCTGGCCGGGGCGAAGCTGGACGCCCATGCCAAACAACTGCTGGGCGACGATGGCGGTCAGGGCCGCTTTCTGATATTCACGCGGCGCGCGCGTGAGACGCTTGCTGATCACCAGATCTTCGATGGCCACCGAACCGTCTGCCAGCCTTTCCGAGCAACGCTCAAAAATTGCGCGCGCCTCTTCAAGCTTCGCGCGGTAGCTTTCCCAATCGCGCGCTTCGGCGAGAACCGCCAGCACCTCGCGCTGCATGCGCGCAATGAGCGGAGCCGTGTCGTGGCGGCGGCATTCCAGTCCGCGCACCTTGAGGGTTCCTTCCTCATCCACGGCGAAAAAGCGGTTGGGCACAGGCACCTCGGCGAATTGCCGTGAGGACAGAAACACGACGTAGCGATAGAGCGCTTCGACGGCGATGGGCAACTGCGTGAGTCGCTCGATCTCCCGCGCCAGCGCTTCGTAGTCGGCGCGCATGGCGCCGGGCTTGCGCACGTACAGCGAGTCCACCAGCGCGTGAAGCACTTCGAAGCCCCGGTTCTCCGCGGCTTCCTTGGCCACCAGCAGGGTTTCGCGGGCCACGGCATTGATGGCTTCGTGCGCTTCAATCTTGCCGAACCGCGCATTTTTGTAGCCGGTGTAGCCAAAGCAGCAGACCAGCAGCCACTTCAACGCGTCGCGGCGAAGCTTGTAGTCGCGGGCTTTTTCCGCAGGCGCGCTGCGCAGAAGCTGCTTCCACGCCGTGCGCTTCTGGATCAGACGCTCGACCACGCGGCTGGTGATTCCCCGGCGCTGGCGGCAGACGCGGTAACCGAGTTCGGGCACGCGCGGCGTCTCCGGACAGCACGGGCAATTCACCGTCTCCGGAGAAATATTGAAGCGCGCCATGATGCTGGGATACTCGCTGACGAAATCCAGCTCGGCGACGTTCGGGAAAAAGCCCAGCTTGGGCACAAACACCAGACCGCCGCGGTCGGCGGCCAGCAACTCGTCGGGCGACTTGGGGTCTTCCGGCTCGGCTTTCTGCTCGGGAATCAGGACGGCGTCGCGCCAGGCGAGCTCCATCTGCATGTAGGAGATGCCCGTGCCGGTGGTGGTGCGCGCGGCATACTGCACGGGGAGCTTGGTGACGCGCACGAGTTCCCACAATCCGGCAAGGTCGCATTTGCCGGCGATGAAGGAGTTCGCGGTGTCCACGTGGAGCCGGCCAAAGAGCGTGGTGGTGCTGTCCTTGAACAGGATGCGGCCATAGCTCATGTAGCTGCGCGCGCGGCTCTGCTGCACGGCGGCGGCGGAATCGCGGTTGAGCTTGAGGGCAATCCCGAGAGAATGCGCCTGCCGCTGGAGCAGCGGCAGAATGGTGCCGTCGCCCCATTCGGTGAGGAGCAGGTCGGGATTGTGGCGTTCGAGCAGGTGCTGGAAGGTGACGGCGGCAGGCTCTTCGCTGCCGTCGCTGGAATATTCGCGGCCGCCCACTTCGATTTCGAGGATGTCGCGGCGGCCATGCGTGGGATTGATTTTGGAAAGCCCGGCGAGGCGAACCTGCATGATTTCCAGCGGAGGGATTTCGTAGTCGAGCGCCCACTCATCGTCGCGGCGTTCCAGCGCCAGGACGCGCCCGTCTTCGTCCGCTTCGCCCTCCACCCAGGCAAAGGGAAAAACGTTTTTCTGCCAGCAGTACAGCGGCGCGGACATCAGGTCGCTGTTGTAAAGCCGCAGCGAAGCGTCCAAACGATGGACGCGCTGCACCCAGGCGAAAAATTCCGTCGGATGATGCGCGGTGACTTCGAGCACCTGGCGATTTTTCCGCTCCCACAGGTCCAGGCGCTCGGTGAAACTGCAGGTCACCGCCGGCGCTTTCGAGGCGAGCGTCTGCGCGAGCCGCTGCAAATTCGCCGCCGGGCCGTGGACGTAGAATGACGGCGCGAAGCGGTCAATCAGAAGACGCCGGTTTTGCTCGCGGTCCATCAGCCAGAGGGCCATGCCCTGCGGCGTCGGGTAGAGATCCAGGAGCCATCCTTGGAACGGGCTCTGGCGAGGGCTCTGCGATGGACCATGGCATGGGACTTTGCACTGCCCCTGGAACGGCATGGCTGTTCTCTTTCGGCTGCGCCAGTTGTTCGAGCGCATGCAGGCGTTTTTCCTGGTCCAGCGCGATGGAAAGCAGGATCGCTTCCATCGGGTTGTCGTTGCACTGATAGGTGGCCGCCTGGGTGTAGCAGCGGACGCGATGGAAAAGACGGTCGAAATGCTCCTGATCCTCGCGGCGCAGGGCGCGGCGGAATTTCGACCAGCGCTCCGCGGCTTCTTCAATCAGTTGGCGGAATGTGGGAACGGTGCGTCCCATCGGAAATCTCCTTTGCCGCGGGAAGCGGCAAGCGGTTCTTTTCACAGACGAAGTTGAGCGAATGGTCTTCGCGCACGGTGAATTTCCACACGCGGCGCGCTTCGCCCGTCAGCGCGCGGAAAAACCGCTGCCGCGGCGTGGGAAACGACGTGGCGTCGGAAAATACGGCCACGGGAAGCGTCCGCGCCATCCGGCGCAGGTGTCCGAGCGCCTGCTGGAAAGACGCTGCGGCGGCCGCTTCGCGCACGTCTTCGTCAAAATACAGATCCGGGAGCGCCGTAACCATCAGCGCGTCCGCAGGAAAATTCCGCAGCAGGCGCGGCAGGCGCGCGAGCAGTTCGGTCAATTGAAAACAGGTGAAGGCGCGGGCCACGCGCAGGCGCTGGTTGAACAACGCCGCGGGAACGCCGCGCTGCCGGGCAAAGCGCGCAATCAGCAGAGGATCAAAGCGGTTGGCGCCATCGAAACACAGAATCTGCCGCCCGGCCAGGAGCGCCTGCGGGAGAAAGTAGTGAAACAGCCGGGGCATTTCCGGGCAGCCGTAAAAGACCGAGAGTCCCTGCCACGGCAGCACCCAGGGCTTCGCGGGCGATGGAGGAGGGGTGCCGGCCGGAATGGGATGCGCAGCCATAAGCGTTCGGAAGCGACGCGATGCGTTCTGTAGGGCAAAGGGGAGTGTAGGCGAATAAAAAGCGAAAGTCAAGTGCCGCTCGGATGCTGCACAGACCTGCAAGTTTCCACGAAGGCTCCGTGCAAACACTGCCGCGCACAGTTTCCCTTTACGACCATGCCCGAACGCAAATCGCTTGACCCAGGCGAAGCACTCGCCGATGCTGGTACGAGAACTTCCTCTTCACGCTCTGGGGCATGAAGTCTCATGCCGCCGTCCACGGAAGAAAGATTGTTGCGCTGCGATCGGAGGGACGCATGAAACGCTTGAACTGGCTTCGATTTGGCTTGCCAGCCGTGATGGCCTGTTGCTTATGCAGCCTTGCGCTGCGCCCGGTTTCCGGGGCCGAGGTGCCCAACAAGAAGGAGATCCTGGCACAGGCCCGCCAGGCGTATTACAGCCTTAGAGATCGTGGCTTAACTGAGTTCCAGGCGAATGTGCAGCCGAATTGGCAGAGAGTATTGAAAGATCTGATCGCATCCAATCCAGCTGGCGCCGAAGCGGCTCTGAAGATGCTGAACGGGATTCACTTCACCGTGTCGCTGGGACCCAGTGGCGCAGTCAAGGTGACCCACCGGGAGGATGTCACTCCCACCGAAGCAAAAGCGAAGGAAGGCTTCAGCCAGATTTTCAGTGGCATGGAGCAGGCCCTGTCGGGATTTTTCGATAGCTGGTCCCCGTTCATGCTCACCTCTCCCTTCCCTAGCGCGGACGGTGACTACCAGTTGGAAGAGGTGGAAGCCCAATATCACCTTTCGTACAAAGAGGGAAACGCCGCGATTGCCACGGCCATGTCAAAAGACCTGGTGATCAGCGAAATAAAAGTTGCCTCACCCACTTTTAACAGTACGATCAGGCCGCAATTTGCCAAGAGCGCTCAGGGATTTCTGCTCGTGGGTTATGAAGCGGAATACCAAGGAACCTCAGAGGGGGTGTCCGTCACATTGCATGTGCAGATTGAGAATCAGGAAGTCAGCGCGCTGCAATTGCCGCGCAAATTGAATCTGAACGGGTCCTACCAAAACTCCCCTTTTGACATGGAGTTGACCTTTAGCAATTACGAGGTGAAACGCCGCTGATGCGGAGTCAGTCTCGCTGTCTTGTCAAAGAGGGTTTTCGTCATTTTCGTGAAGGGCTGTGATATCGTGCCAGGGCTGAATGCGGGATGAAGGAATGAGACACTTCTGCATCTCCGCGGCGCAACCATGGCCGAAAAACAAGTCCTTGTCGGGGTGATTCCCCAGGTGATGGTGATTGAGCCGGACGACCAGGTCTGCTGGCTGTCTGACGCGGGCGGCCTGCGCATCGAGTTCGATCCGAACCGCTGCCCGTTTTCGTCGAACGTCTTCCAAGCGCCCGCCGGAATGCGGCTGCTCTCCGGCACGCCGCGTCCGGGCACCAAGCCCGCTTCCTACCGGTATCGTTTGTGGCTAAACGACCAGCTCGTGGGCTCCGGCGAAATCATCCTCCGCGAAAAATAGTCAGCCCTCGCGCAAGCAAGGGAAGGAACGCTTGCGCCGCAGAAAGGGGCGTTTTCAGGTGTGCTTAGTCGCCGACTGCGCGGGGGGACTCGATGGATTCTGCAAGGCCACGGCGGACGGGTCCGAGCATGAAGGCAGGGACCACCCGCTCGGGCGGCAACGAAAGACTGGCAGCCTTGCGCGGAAATTCCGCGCGGTGGTCGACCTTAAGGCCCACTTCGCGGAGCATCTCGCTGGAAAAGTTGGGATCGTCGGAGCGATCCACACACCAGAACCACAGCTTATCTTCCTTTTGCTGAAGGAATTGCAGCGATTGCTCGAGCTTCTTCATGGCGCGATCAAAAGAGGAGGCAAGAAAGTAGACCGAGAGCGACCACGAGTTCCGGGGGAAGACCGCCCGAATCCGCACGCAGTACTTGCCTCCCTGATTGCGCTCAATACTGAAACGATAGTCGTTTCGCTGGCTACCATTTCTCGTCGGCATAACCAACCTCATTCGAGCTAGGGTTCTCGTAAACGGCTCACTACAGAAGCAGCGACTGCCTCCGCGACGAACGGGAGGGCGGAATGCACGGGACGCACCCGATTTCCACAACCGTGTGAAGCACTGACTCGGAAGGCAAGACCCTTCGCTATTGGCCCCCGTCGCTTCATGGGCCCTCGCTGCGGAACTACTATGCTAACGGAGCTTGCAGGGGGAAGGCAACAGGAAAAAATGCCAGAATAAGTCTTTTTATTTCAACAAGATATACGCAGAATAGGGCCTATCCACCAAACGTTCCGAAGGCTTTCATGGCCGCTGGATTCCTCTTCACTTTGCCCTCTTTCATGAGCCGATCTTCCAAAGCTTGGCGGAAAGCCTCGTAGGCGAGGCCCTGTTTGGACTGTAGAACCTGCTCCTCGAGATCCCTGCGCTGCTTTTCGAAGTCCTCCTGCTTGGCTTCGTCGTGCTCGACGACACGATAGACAAGCCAGTTGGCCCCCAGGTGAAGCGGCGCGCCGGTCTGGCCGGTAGGCAAGCGAAAGGCATCGCTGACCTGCTTAGCGCTGCCGACATTGGGGATGGAACCGATGCGGGGAAAGGCGTCACTCGTCTTGGCCTCGAGCCCCAGGGCCTTGGCTGCTGCCTGGAAGTTCTCGCCGCCTTGGCTGCGCTTGGCGAGTTCCCCGGCTTCCTTTTTGGCGAGCTCGATGCCTTTTTCGCGCCTGAGGTCGGCAAGCACGCGGTCACGAACTTCAGCGAGCGTTCCCGGATGGGACGGCTGGATATCTCTCACCGAGAGAACCACATAGCCCCGGTCAGTCCGAATTGGCTGGCTCAACTCGCCGACGCGCAGACTGAAGATGGAGTCGCGAACTTCCTTGGAATTGCCCAGTTCCAGTACTGGGTCGTTGACGGTCAAAGGCCGCGTTTCGCCCGTCGTGAGGCTGAATTGCTTGGCAACATCATCGAGCGGCGTGCGATTTGAGCGGCGAATGACGGAGAAGATCTGGTTGGCAACGTCTTCGGCTTTCTGGTCTGCACGGCCCAGAAGGAGCGGAGCCCGAATGGACTCGCGCACCTCTTCAAAAGGCTTGGTGTGGGCGTTTTCATGATCCAACACCTTGATGATGTGGAAGCCGTACTGGGTTCGCACCAGGTCCGAGATGCCCCCCTTGGGAAGGCTGAAGGCCGCCTTTTCGAACTCAGGCACGGTCTGCCCTTGAACGATCCAGCCGAGGTCGCCGCCCTTATCCTTGGAGGTGTCTTCGGAATACTGCTTGGCCAAGTCCTCGAACTTTGCCCCCTTTTTCGCTTTCTTGAGAACGTCCTCCGCCTTCTTACGAATCTCTTCGACTTCGGCGTCGGTCTTGCCGACGGTCTTGAACAGAATATGCTCGGCGTGCACGCGATTGGGGACCTGATACTGGTCGAGATGGCTGGTATATTGCGCGCGCAGTTCATCGTCGGAAATCTGGACGTGCTGGCGGAGTTGGTTGATGTCGAGCACGGCGTAGCGCGCAATGCGGCGCTCGGGGATGGGATAGCGGGCCTTATTCTTTTCAAAGGATGCGGCGGTTTCCGCGTCGCTGATCGTCACCTTGGATTCCATTTCTTCCGGCTTGATCAGCACATAGTCGAGCTTGATCTTTTCGTTGCGGCGTTTGAATTCCTGCTGCACTTCTTCGGGAGTGACGCTGATACCGTCCGTCACCAGCCGGCGAAACTTTTCTTCGAGAAGACCCTGACGAACCAGTTCTTCAAATTCCGCAATGCCCATCTGGAAACGGAATTGCACTTCGGCGGAATAGCGCTCCACGCCCACAAAAGTGTCACCGTTGTAAGCTGTGGGAACCAACTGGCGGATGCGCTCGGCGCGCTCTTCATCGGTCACGCGAATCCCCAGGCGCTTGCCTTCCAGTTCCAGTTCGTGCTGAAAAATGAGCTGGCCCAGGATCTGTTGCGCGTAGAGCGGTTCGAGGGTCTTGGGAAAGCGGCCCCGGCTTTCAATCTTCTGCAATTCCCTGCGTACATCAAGAACCGTGACAGCCTGGCCGCCGACCTCGGCCAGCGTGTCTGGAGCCGACCCGCTGGGGTTGCCCTGGGGCACGAGGTAGAGGAGCATGCTGAGGGCGATAATTCCCAGAATGACTCCCAGGAGAATGCGCACTCCTGTATTTCTGCTTTGCAGCCAGCCAGCCATACGGGTCTTCTCCGCGCGTCCAGGGCAAACGATGAATTATAGTGGAAGGGCCGCTCCCCGCTCAATGACAATCGTGCCGGGCCGCGGGAGGTACGTCTGCGGCTGCTCACCCGCCGGACGGGTATTAGCTGATTGTCTACTTTTGCGCGCCGTCGTTGGACGCTCGGAAGGGCCTGTGCTAGATTGAAATTTTGGCGGACCGCCGCAAGCGAAGCCGTGCTCAACAACAAACAACTCGGCCCAGCCAGACCCAAAGTGTCTCGTCTGGAAGTGTATTGGACAACAGTCACGTACAAGACGGTGGCGATTTACGCGGTGCTGATCTTCATCATCGTGATGGCCACGCTGTACCTGATTGTTCCCGACTGGTATAACAACGCCTTCGCGAAGGTGACCAATGCAATCGAAGGCAGCGTTCCTTCCACGGCCGCACTCACGCAGACGCAGGCACGATTCTTAAACCTCGACGGGAAAGTGCAGGTGAAGAAAGTAAATTCAGTTCAGTGGGTCAACGCGGATTACCATACACAACTCGACAAGGGCGACCTTATTCAAACCGGCCAGGACGGCGCCGCGCGCATATCCTTCGCCGATGGGACCCAATTCGTGGTGAAATCAGACACCTTGGTTACCGTAGAAGAGAACTCCATGCCGGCGATGGGACCGGACCGCGCCACCAGCGTCGCCGTGCGCGTCAATACTGGCGCCGTGGATTTGAACACGGGAAATTGGACCTCGCCGCAATCCTCTGCCGCCGTGTCGGTGGAGGATGCCACGGCATCGGTCCGCCAGAATAGCCGCCTGACAGCCAAGAACGATCCGGGCAAGAGCGAGAGTGAGATCGTGGTTTCTCAAGGCAGCGCCGACGTGAAGCGCGGCAACGAGCACATCGAATTGAACAAGTATGAAAAGCTGACCGTTCCCGCAGATGGGCAATTGGTGAAGAGCAATGTCCTGGCCCCCCCGGACTTATTGGAACCCGTCAACCTTCAGCCGCTGATCGTGGAAGATCCAAAGACCGCCCCGATCCGGTTTTCCTGGAAACCCGTGCCGGAAGCAGTGCAATATCATATGCGTGTGAGCACCACGTCTATGTTTTCCACTGTACTCCAGGAAAAGAAAGTCAGCGGGACCAGCGTGGAATTGACCGGGCTGGATGCAGGCGACTACTTTTGGAATGTCATCGCCATAGACGCGCAGAAACGTTCCAGCGAGCCGGGCGACACGTTTAGGTTTACACTGGTGGCTCAAGGCAAGGGCCAGGAAATGTTCCTGGTTGTCGACCAGTGGCTCTTGCATGGAAGGGTGGCGGAGATCATCGGGCGCACCGAACCCGGCGCGGCGCTGATGATCGATACGCAACCGGTCGCGAATGTACAGCCCGACGGCCACTTCCGGCATTTTACCGAGCCGCTGGCGCCGGGCAATCATGAGATTGTAATCATCGGACAAAACCGCCGGGGCGGGACGGCCAAGACGGAAGTCTCGATCGTCGTGCCGAGATAAACTCAACGCCAAGGTAAAGTCCGGAGAGAATCGAGGAAACATCACAGCCTTCGGGGCGAAATCCCCCGGGAGGCCGTGGGGGCGCACGCTTTCTGCATGCGGAACTGAGGGCAGGATGAAAAACGGGTTCAACTTCAGGTCGGTCTTCAGTCTTTTCTCTTCCGACCTAGCTATCGATCTGGGGACCGCCAACACATTGGTGTACGCAGGCGGCAAAGGAATTGTCGTCAACGAGCCTTCCATCGTGGCCATCAACAAGAACAGCGGAGAAGTCGTCGCCGTGGGCCGCGAGGCCAAGGAGATGCTCGGGCGGACCCCGGGAAACGTCGTCGCCATCAAGCCCATGAAGGACGGCGTGATCGCCGATTTCAAGGTGACCGAAAAGATGCTCACCTATTTCATCCAGAAGGCGCATAACCGGCGCGTCCTGGTGCACCCGCGAATTGTCATCGGCGTCCCAAGCGAAATCACGCCGGTGGAGAAGCGCGCGGTGCAGGACTCCGCCTATCGCGCGCGGGCCAGCGAAGTGTACCTAGTGGAACAGGCCATGGCGGCCGCCATCGGGGCCGGCCTGCCCATCGAGGAGCCCTCGGGCAACATGGTCGTGGATATCGGCGGAGGAACCACCGACATCGCGGTGATTTCGATGAGCGGCATCGTGTACTCGCGCTCGGTGCGCGTGGCCGGAAACGAAATGGACGAATCGGTGATGCACTATCTGAAACGCAAGTACAACCTGCTGGTGGGCGAGCGCACCGCCGAGCAAATCAAAATGGAGATCGGCTCGGCCTACCCGTTGGAAAAGCCGCTGACCATGGAAGTCAAGGGGCGCAACTTGATCGAAGGCGTGCCGCGCACGGTCACCATTGACGACAGCGAAATCCGCGAAGCCCTTTCCGAATGCGTGGCCACGATTCTCAACGCCATCCGCGTGGCGCTGGAGCGGACACCGCCCGAGCTTTCCGCCGACATCAGCGACCGCGGAATTGTGCTGACGGGAGGCGGAGCGCTATTGAAAAACCTCGACAAGCGCATTCGCGAGGAGACGGGGCTGCCGGTTTCCATTGCCGATGATCCCCTGGCTTCCGTGGTGCTTGGCACCGGTAAGATGCTCAGCGATTTCCGTCTTCTCCGACTGGTTTGCATTGACTGAAGGCTGTCACCGTTGCGCCTGATTTAGATGGCCGTCCTTCCCTCACGTCACCGATCGCTGGTTCTGCTGGCCGCTGTTGTCGCCGCACAGGTTTTGGCGCTGGCCGTGCAAATCAAGCGCGAACGCCAAGGGCGGCTGATCCGCGTCTGGAGCGTTACCCTGATTTCCCCATTCGAGCGCGCCGGAGTCTGGTCCATTGACGCCATGCGCGGCGCCTGGAACCGTTACATCGGCTTGCGCCACACGGGCGAAGAGAATCAGAGATTGCGCGCTGAACTCGAGCGCTTGAAGCTGCGGAACATCGAACTCGAAAGCAAGGCCGCTGAAACGGGCCGCCTGGAAGCATTGGCCAATTTCCGCCAATTGCATCGGGATGTTCCCATGGTCGCAGCGAGGGTCATCGGGTCCAGCGCCGATTCCGCAAGCAAGACGATTTATATCGATCGCGGGGAGCGTGACGGGGTGAGACGCAATATGGCCGTGATCACCCCCGACGGTATCGCGGGAAAAATCATCGAGGCGTATCGCAATTCTGCGCAAGCGCTGTTGATCACCGACCGGGAGAGCGGGGTGGGAGCCATGTTTGCCGACACGCGCATTCAGGGTCCCGTAGGCGGTACCGGCGAGGCGCTCTTGATGAAGTATGTAAACAACGACGAGAAAATCTCTGCCGGGCAGAGCGTGGTGACTTCGGGGCAGGATCGCATCTTTCCCCCGGACTGGCCGGTCGGCACGGTGATTGACGCCAAGCCGGGCAATCCATTCCAGATTGTCCGTCTCCGGCCGGCGGCACATCTCGACCGGTTGGAGGAAGTGTTTGTTCTTCTGACGACACGAGAACTCGAAACCAAGAAGGAACCGGAGAAAGCAGCGGCGGCGCCGAAACCATTGGGCCGTCCCTCCGCCACTGCTCCGCACTAGCGCCCATGGAACTCAGCGCGGTCATCGAACAGCACATCGAGGTGCACAAGTTTCGCGCCGGCACCATTGTCGGTGCAACCTTGCTCGCCCTGCTCCTGCAATCCTTCTTGCCGCGCTATATTCATCGGGCTTCTTTACTCGAGTTGCCGCTCCTGATCACGGTTTACTTCGGGTTGAGCCGGCGGAACCCCGCGACGGGCTTACTTCTGGGCACGATCATCGGCGTGTTGCAGGACAGCTTGGGTCCCTCGCCGATCGGATTGTACGGCATTGCGAAGACCATCGTGGGATTCGTGGCCTCCTCGATCGGCACGCGGCTTGATACCGAACATCCACTGAGCCGCCTTTCCCTTACGATTGGTTTCTTCGCTCTCCAACAAACAGTTCTGGTCCTCACCAAGAGGATCATTCTCGGCCTCGCGGAGCCCTTCTTCTCCATGCAGTTGCTGGCCTCTGCGCTCATCAACGGTGTTATCGCCGTCGGACTCTTTATGTTCCTGGACCGCTTGCGGAAACCGTGAGGCAAAGCATTCCGTCCCATTTTCTTTCAAGCCAATAAAAATTCTCTTAGATCCGCGTAGCGGTTCGCGAGGGGAACAGACTGACCCGGGCGGGAGAGGCACTCCGCCAGGGGCTCAGGAACGGGAACGCGCGCGCCCGTAGCCCTTTCCACAACTTCGGCGAACTTTGCCGGGTGCGCTGTGCCGAGAATGATTCCCTGGCAAGATGTGTTTCTCTCCCGCTGAAAAGCCCGCAGGCCCAGCAGCCCCACGGCGGTGTGCGGGTCGAGCAGATAAGCGCTCTGCTCTTTGGTGACGCGCATGGCATGTTCGGTTTCCGCGTCCGAGAACCCCGCGCCCCAAACGTCTGCGCGGAGGGCGGTGAGATTGTCCTCATAAAGATCCGTCATCCGCGCGAAATTGCTGGGATTCCCGACGTCCATGGCGTTGGAAATCGTCCTGCGCGATGGCTGCGGACGGAATTCGCCGTCCTTGAGGTATTGCGGGACAACATCGTTCGCGTTGGTCGCGGCGATGAACTGAGCCACGCGAAGCCCCATGCATTTCGCCATGACCCCGGCGGTGAGATTGCCGAAATTCCCGCTGGGGACGGAAAGCACCACGGGGCTTGCGGACTCTTTGAGCTGCGCGCACGCCCCGAAGTAATAGAACATCTGCGGAATGAGGCGAGCGATATTGATGGAGTTCGCTGAAGTCAGTGAAAGCGATCCGGCCAGGTCCGCATCTGTGAGCGCCTTCTTTGCAAGTCTCTGGCAATCATCGAACGACCCGGCAACTTCGAGCGCGGCGATATTCCCGCCGAGCGTGGTGAATTGTTTTTCCTGAGCTTTGCTCACGCGCCCGGAGGGGTACAGGATGACGACGCGGATGCCGGGAACGCCGAAGAAACCGTGCGCCACGGCGCTTCCCGTGTCCCCGGAAGTGGCTGCGAGCACGGTCAATTCCTTTTCCGCGTCGCGGACAAAATACCCCATCAATCGCGCCATGAACCGCGCGCCAAAATCTTTGAAGGCGAGCGTCGGCCCGTGAAACAGCTCCAGGACATGAAATCCTCCGGACAGCGTCACCAGCGGCGCGGGAAAATTCAACGCCTTGGCAACGATCGTGTGGATGATGTCTTCCGGAACATCCTCACCCAGAAACAGCTTCCCCACTTCAAAACCAATTTGTGGGAGGGTCATGCCGCCCAGGCGCGCGAAGAACTCTGCGGGCAGCTCGGGCATAACGGCGGGCATGTAGAGCCCGCCGTCAGCGGCCAAGCCGCGCAAGACCGCCTCGCGCAGGGAAACTTCAGGACATTGATGGTTGGTGCTGCGGAACCTCATCGCGCGCGATGTGCTTTTTGGTGCAGGATGTGAAGGAACCCGTCGCCGCCGAGATGGCCGGCGCGCAACTCGGAAATCGGCACGACGCGGTGCGCCAGGTTTTCGTACATGGTCCTACGGTGTTCGATGAGCTGAGGGTAGCAGCGCGCCACCGCTTCGCGCGGGGTCTCCCCTTCGTGCAGCTGAAAATGTTCGCTCCAAAGCACAGGCTTGGGATCTTCCAGGTATCGCTGGATCAATGTCTGCTGCTCCTCTCGAGAAGCTTCGAGATAGACAACCGTGGTGCGGTGCCGAAGTTTTCTACAGACCTCTTCACCGGTGTAGATTACGCTGCCCGTCGTATCCACTACGACCTTTTCTTCAGGGCACCCCCCGAGTTCGTCCAGAATTTCCCGCATCACGGCGATTTCAGAATTCAGGTATTTCTGTTCGCGCTCCCGGTAGCGAGCACTGTCTGGCCATCCCATCCAGGCTGCCACGACGCCGGTTCCGCGATGGCCGTAGGAAGCAAGCTCGGGAGAGAGCTTTTGTTCGATGCGGTCATCGCAAGAAACCAGGCGATACCCGATTGTCTCTAACTTATTGGACCAAAAGGTCTTACCGCTGCCGGACATTCCAATCAACGATAGCTTGTGCATGGGGGCTTGCAGCCGGCTCACCTTCCAGGTTCTCGCCACCCTGAGTCTACTATCCTCCTCAAGAGTAATTCACCAAGAATTGGCGGGGGACGCTCTTATGTCCGTGGACCCCACCCCCAGGCCATCCCAACGATGAACCTACAAATAGACCCCTGTGGAAGACAAAGTGTCGGAAGATGCATACCTGTCCCTCAGGACGGCTTGCGCCAACCTCATGCAAGTGATAGTTTATGCGGGACTTCTGCTCGTGTGGTGGAAGCGGACCATCGGCAGCTCTTGATCTTGGGCCTCCAGCGCGGTCCTGAGTTATAGAACTTACCGACGTGCCCGAAGAAAACGTACGCTGCGCGAGCGGCTGAAAATGCACAGCCTGTGCAAAACTCGCGCGCGGAGATGGCGTGTCGTACTGGTTCAGAAACGATAGCCGAATGCCGCAGGCGCGGCTGAAGGTGATGTCCTTCGGCATCATGGCCATGATGGCGCTGTTGCTTTCCGGTTTTTGGAAGCTGCAAGTCGTCGATTCCGATCATTACGCGCAACTCGCCGAACGCAACAGTATCCGCACCATTCCCATTATTGCGCCGCGCGGAAATATGCTGGACCGCGAAGGCCGCGTGCTCGTGGATAGCTATCCATCGTTCAGCGTGTTGCTGTTGCGCGATGACGCTGCGTTGCTCGAACGGAGTCTTCCCCTGGTTGCCGACGGGCTGAATATTTCCATGGATGAACTCCGTCAACAAGTGGACGCCGCGCGCGCTCTCCCGAAGTTTCAGCCCATCGTGGTCAAGCCCGAAGCCAGCAAAGCGGATATTGCCTTCATCGAATCGCATCGCGCCGATCTGCCGGTGCTGGAAATGCTGATGGTGCATCGCCGCCGTTATCTGCCGGGCGGATTCCTGTCGCACGTGTCGGGTTACGTCGGTGAGGTCAGCGAACAGCAGGTGGAAAACAGCAACGGCCGACTGCGGCCTGGTGACATCGTCGGCAAGACCGGCCTGGAACGGCAGTACAACGACATCCTGATGGGCGCCGACGGCCAGCGGCGAATGATCGTGAACAGCGTGGGCAAGAAAGTCGAAGACCTTACCGAGACTCATGCCGTTGCCGGCAAACCGATTCAGTTGACCATTGACTATGACTTGCAGGTTGCTGCCGAACAAGCCCTGGGGGATCGCAAAGGCTCGATTGTCGCGCTCGACCCGCGCACCGGAGAAGTCCTGGCCATGGTGAGCCACCCGGCTCCCGACCCCAACGAGTTTGCGGTGCGCATCCCGCGCGAGGAATGGCAGCGGCTTAATGAAGATGACGACCGGCCGCTATTGAACCGCGCGATTCAGGCGCAACTTGCTCCCGGTTCGGTCTTCAAAATCGTAATGGCCACCGCCATGCTCGAATCGAAGGCCGTGCCGAAAACCATGACCGCTTTTTGCCCCGGCTACGCGGAGTTTTACGGGCGGCAGTTCAAATGCCACGTCTACGGCAAGGGCGGACACGGCGTGGTGGATTTTCACAAGGCCATCGTGCAGTCGTGCGACGTCTTTTTCTACAACGTGGGGAAGCAACTGGGCATCGACCGCATCTCCTATTACGCCACGCATCTTGGCCTCGGCCGCAGAACCGGAATTGATCTGCCCTCGGAAGAACCCGGGCTGGTTCCTTCCGAAGAATGGGTGCAGCGCGTGTATCACAGGAAATGGTACGCGGGGGAGACGATATCCGTGGCCGTGGGACAGGGTGCAGTCACCACCACGCCTTTGCAACTGGCGCGGATGATTGGCGGCGTCGCCATGGGTGGGGTCTTCAAAGAACCGCACTTGTTGCTTCACGCAAAGTCGGTCGCGGAGGACCGCTTCCCGCTGTCGGAAGACACGACCGAGAGAGTGACGCAGGCGATGTGGGGTGTCGTCAATGAGGGTGGAACGGCCGCCAGCGCCAGGCTGGAGGGCGTGGAGTTCTCCGGCAAGTCGGGCAGCGCCCAGGTGATTGGCTACAGCACCCGCGACAGGGTCGGCAAGCAGAAACGCTTTAAGGACAACGCGTGGTTTGTGGGGTACGCTCCGCGCCGCAATCCGGAAATCGTCGTTGCCGTTCTCGTCGAAGCAGGCGAGCATGGCGGCGCTGTGGGCGGTCCGCTGGCGCGCGATGTCGTCAAGACGTATTATGAGAAGAAAGCCAGGAAGGAACAGGGACAGTACACTGCGGAATTCAAGCGGTACGATCCGGGTTCGAGCGAAAAGGGAATTCCTCTGGCAGAGGCCCAACCGGCGATCAAGTCTGAAGACGCGACGCCGGAGCACCGCGTTCGAGCCGAGCGCGCCAACGAGCAGCGCTGAACGCAGGAAGCAAGATTTCGACAGAGCATCCGTCCCCGCACGATGAAGGAATCCCAGGGAATCCGTGAATACGATTGGTGGCTGCTGGCCTTGGTCCTCACGGTCTGTGCCATTGGGGTGATCGAGATCTATTCGGCCACGCATACCAGCAATCAGTTCGCCGGGATGCACATCAAACAGCTCCGCTGGATCTTTATCGGCACGGTTTTGATGTTTGCTCTCTCCCGCTTTGACTACCACAAGATCCTCGATCAGGCTCCCATCCTGTACCTCGTCGGAATCGTGGCACTGGTCGCTGTGCTCGCCATAGGCCGCACCCGGTTTGGCGCCAAGCGGTGGATTCCCGTTCTGGGACAGTTTTTGCAGGTGTCAGAACTGGTTAAATTGATTATAATTATCGTGCTGGCGCGCTTCCTCAGTGAGGTGCGCACCGACCGGCTCTCCCTCGCGGATCTCCTGAAAGCCGGAGTCCTTTGCGGAGTGCCGCTCGCCCTGATCCTGCTGCAGCCGGACTTGGGCACGGCCCTCGTGCTGGTGCCCATGCTGGTTGTGGGAGTGTTTCTGGCGGGAATTCAGTGGAAGCACGCATTGGCCATCGTTCTTGTGGGCATGATGATGCTGCCGCTGGGCTGGCACGTCATGAAGCCCTATCAGAAGGAACGCATTACCACGTTCCTTCATCCGGAGGATGACCCCAAAGGATCCGGGTATCAGTTGCTGCAATCAAAAATTGCGGTCGGGTCCGGCGGGTTTTACGGCAAGGGACTTGGCAACGGCAGCCAGAATCAGTTGGGTTTCGTTCCTGTGCGGTATTCGGATTTCATTCTGGCTGCTCTGGCCGAAGAGTTTGGGTTTGTCGGGGTGTTCGTCACCCTGATGCTGTACATGGGGTTGCTACTACGTCTGGTGCAAAACGGAAGGCGCGCAAACGACCGTGCGGGAATGTTTCTGGTCATGGGCGTGGCGGCAGCACTGAGTTTCCATGTGTTGGTCAATGTGGCCATGGTGATCGGGTTCATGCCGGTCACTGGCATTCCGCTGCCGCTGATGAGCTACGGCGGTTCGGCCACGCTGTTTGTTTTTCTGTCGTTGGGTTTAGTGATGAATGTGCGCATCCGCCGTTTCGTCAACTGAACCCAGGAAAATGATTTGCAGATCTAGATCGATTCCCGCTCCCTCGCGGCCCCGGTTCGTCCGGGGCGCGCTGTCGGCGGGACAGTAAACTGGAAAGGTACGCATCGCACGAGAAAAGCCCGGAGCAATCGGGCAGGGAACCTTGAGCGCACGATGAACGCGTGGAACCAATCTGGACCCAGCCGCTGCGCTTCCGCATTAGCGGAAGGCGTGGCGCGCCCAGCCGCCGGGCTCCCGCACGTCGCGATGCCCCCCGAGGAGTTTTCATGTCCAAAGAGTTGGTTATTTCCGCGGCCCCCCACGAGACACGGGTCGCCATTCTCGAAGAAGGACAGCTTTGCGAAATCTACATTGAGCGCGAAAAAGAGTTTGCGCTCGTAGGAAGCATCTACAAAGGACGAGTGACTCGCGTACTGCCCGGCATGCAGTCGGCCTTTGTAGACATCGGTCTCGACGGCGACGCCTTCCTCTACGTCAGCGATTTCCTCGAACATCTGGAAGAGTACGACCACGTCGTCTCCACCGTGGAGACCAAGGTCGAGAAAATGGAGCAGCAGGGCGGGCAAGTTTTCTCGCCGGCTCCCCCAGAGGTACCGATGTCGGAGCAGCCACCGGCAATCGTGACGGAAGAGCCTGCGGCGGCCGATCAGCCCAGCCAGCCGGCGGAACATATCATCCTCCCCGGCGAAACCCGCGGCGGCGGGAATTCTTCACAGGAACAGGGACAGGTCCCCTCGAGCCAGCCGGGATACTCCCGGCACGGCCGTCCGCCGGAACGCCGCGATCGTGATGCTCGCGGCGGCTTCGGCAGGGATCGCAGCGGAGGCGGCGGCCCGCGCGGCCGCTGGGGACGCCGCGGTGGCCGTGGCGGCGATCGCCGCCCCGGGCGTGATTTGCCCCCTTCGAAGTATGCGTCCTCGCGTCCCTACGAAAGGCGTCCGTTTGATCGGCGGCCCTCTGAGCCGCGGCCATTCGAACCCGCGCCCAGCGGAGGAGAACCCATTCTTCTTCCCGGCGAATCCCTCGCTAAGTACAAGGACCGCCCCGCAACACCTCCTCCCGCTTCGGCAACCGATGCAGGTGCAGTGGCTGAATCACCGGCGACCACACAACACCTCGAAGGCACCTCGGAATCCCACGCGGAAGGGCACAGCGAAGAGCTTCACGGTTCGCTGCCGTCTTCCTTGTACGTAAGCGAAACTTCTGCGCCGTCATCCGAAGAAGCTGGCGCCGAACACTTCGAACCTGCGCCTCCGGCTGAACCCGGAGGCTTCGGGCATCGGGAAGAATTCGAGAGCCATGAGGTTTTGGAAGAAACAGACGAGATGGATGCGCGCGCCGAGGAACATCACGGTCTCAGCGAAGACGAAGCCATCTCCCTTGCCGAGCAACTTGCCGAAGCAAAGCATGAGGAAGCTCAGGAAGAAGCAGAGGCTGCCGCAGGGGAACCCGAAATCGACGGCGAGGGGCAGCAACTCGCGGGCGAGCCTCACTTGGAGACTGACGCGGATGAAGAAATCACCGGCCAAGAGACCGCGGAAGGAGAAGCTGCTGAAGAAGAGCTTCCCGGGGACCTTCATCCTCTTGAAGCAAGCGGGGAGATGACAACCGAGCAGTCGCCTGCCTCCGGCATCCTGCCCGGTGAAACGCGCGCCGCCGCATCCGCTTCGGAACCATCAGACGTTCAGCCTACGCAGGCACGCATTCAGGACAGCCGCCGCGCCCGGTTCCAGAGGCCCATGCGCCGCGGCGGACGCGATCGTGGCAGACGTCCCGGTGGACCGCCCCGTCCGCATCACCACGAGCGTCCCGGCGGCCGTGGAGGCTATCAGCCTCAGCGCCGCCCGCAGCTCATCTCGGAGATGCTGAAGGCCGGCGAAGAAATCATCGTGCAAATCGCCAAGGAGCCTCTCGGGAAAAAAGGCGCGCGCATCACCAGCCACGTGGCACTACCCGGGCGTTTCCTCGTGTACATGCCGACGGTGGATCACATTGGAGTGTCGCGGAAAATCGCCTCCGCAGAAAACCGTTCGCGCTTGCGCCGCCTCGTCAATGAATCCAAAGGAACGTTTCCCGGCGGCTTCATCGTGCGCACGGCTGCCGCCGGCGCCACCGACGACGAAATCCGCAGCGACGTCGAATTCCTCGGGCACACCTGGGACGAAATCCGCGGCCGCTCCGAGCAGCGCCGCGCGCCTTCCTTGCTCCATCGCGATCTCAACCTGGTCGAACGCATCCTCCGCGACTACCTCAGCGACGACTACACCGCCATCTGGATTGACAACCAGGAGGAGTACAGCAAGATCGTCGAATTCGTCGGCCGCTTCCAGCCGAAGATGGTCAATCGCGTCAAGCTCTACACCAAGGACGCGCCCATCTTCGAGGAGTTCGGCATCCAGCAGGAATTGGACAAGGCCCTGCGCCCGAAAGTGTGGCTCAAGTCCGGCGGCTACATCGTCATCAACCACACCGAGGCGCTAGTCGCGATTGATGTCAACACTGGAAAATACGTCGGCAAAGGCTCCTCGCGCCTCGAAGACACCATCGTCAAGACCAACCTCGAAGCGGTGAAGGAAATTGTCCGGCAGATTCGCCTGCGCGACCTCGGCGGCATCATCGTCTTGGACCTCATTGACATGGAGGAGCGCCGCAACCGCGAGAAAGTGATGGCCGCGCTCGACGCCGCTCTCGAAACCGACCGCGCGCCGTCGAAGGTGCTTTCGTTCAATGAGTTCGGCCTGGTGTCCATCACGCGCAAACGCACCAAGCAGGCCCTCGAACGCGTTCTCTGCCAGCCGTGCCCGTACTGCACCGGCTCCGGCATGGTCAAATCCGTGCCCACGATTTGCTATGAAATTCAGGCGGAAGCCCGCAAGATGGCCGGCGAACTCGATTCGCAGAGCGTCACCCTGCGCGTCAACCCCGAAATCGCCAAGGCGCTCAAGACGCGGGAGTCTTCCCTGGTCGAAGAGCTCGAGCAGGCCACGCGCAAGAGCGTCATCATCCAGTCCGATCCCACGCTCCATTGGGAGCAGTACGACATCTATTAGCGGGCTGAGGTCCTGCTACCCAGAATAGCGCTGCTCTTGGAAGGGGTCGCCGTAGAGGTGGTAGCCGTTCTGCTCCCAAAACCCCGGCTCATCCTCGGCGAGCAACTCGAATCCGCGCACCCACTTGATGCTTTTCCATGCGTACAGGTGCGGCACCACCAACCGCAGCGGGCCGCCATGCTCCGCGGAGAGCGGTTCGCCGTCGTGCTCCAGGGCGAAAAGAACATTGGGGCGCGATAAATCCGCTAGCGGGACGTTCGTCGTGTAGTTCTGCGCGTCGTGCAGCAGCGCAAATTGCGCTTCCGGCTTTGCCTGGACCAGTTGCATCACTTCCGTGAAGAGGACGCCCTTCCAGCGGTTGTCGAATCGGCTCCAGCGTGTGACGCAGTGCATGTCGGCAACAACTTCCGTCTGCGGCAGCCGACGGAATTCTTCCCAGGAGAGTTGCAGCGGTTTTTCCACCAGGCCCGCAATCTTGAAGTTCCACGTGGCCGGATCAAATCGTGGCACACCGCCGTAGTGCAGCACCGGCCACTTGAGCGTCAGCGACTGCCCCGGAGGCAGCCGGCCCTCGCTCTTCCGCTGCCGCTCGAGTTGCCGCCGCTCGCTATTCTCCCAAAGCCCCAATCCTATTTCCCTTCCTGATATGGGCTGGTGAACTGCGGTTGCTACCCCAGATCCACTTCCAGCCCGCCGATTATTCGCGCCGCAAAGTTGTAGAGAAGGGCTGAGAGTGCGCCCATAACTCCCCCTATCACACCGTAGAAAATAGGGGCGATGATGATCGCCAATGTTCCGAAAATCATCCCGACGATTGCTGGAGCCGGGGCGTTCTGGGAACGCATAAATCCCACGCCCACGAGGCTAAACAGGGTAATACACGCTCCGATGATCAACCCCAGCAAACCGTAAAGAACTAGACCTACTTTGAACGCGGAACCGGGACCGATGCGCTTTACAACCGCCATAGTTCACCTCCGGTGCAAATTTGGCGCTGATGCTAACAGAATTCCGCGCGCAAACAAATTGCTTTTGGCGGCATCAAAGCTTTTCAAGGAGTTTTCGCGGGACTACAATGTTTGCAGCCGTTGGAACTCGCAGTCACACGATGACGCGCCCATGGACCATCGCCGCAGGACTTCTGTCCGTGCTGGCTCTTTCCTGCACCCTCGCAGCGCTGTCCCAAGCGCAGAACGAAAGCCCTGTACAGAGCAGCCAGCAACAGGAAGCACCTCCCCCGGCAAACTCCGCAGGCGTCTTGCCTCGCGGCAAGAAGCTGTGCTTGAAGGATGGCACGTTCCAGCTCGTGCGCAGCTACGAGCGCAAAGGCGACCGCGTGCGCTACTACAGCGTTGAACGCGGCGCATGGGAGGAGATTCCCGACGCCTTCGTGGATTGGGAGGCTACCAAGAAAGCCGAGGCGGAATCCGCCAGTGAGCAGGATGCCCTGCGCGCCAAGGTGCACACCCAGGAGGAAGCCGAAAAGCTCCTGCCTCTGGATGTGGACGCCAGCCTGGAGATTGCCAAGGGCGTTTTTCTTCCGCCGGGAGAGGGGATGTTCGTGGTGGAAGGAGATTCGGTGAGGCCCCTCGAGCAGGTCGGCGCGCAAATCAAGCTCGACAAAAAGCGCCTGGTCGAACAGATTCTGGTGCCTGTTCCGGTGGTTCCTGCCCGGCGCCGAGTGGAGATTCCCGGTGCGCGCGCCAAATCCAGGATTGCGACCTCTCAGCCCGAATTCTATCTGCGTGAGGCTCCGCCAGACCCCGACCGCGTCTCGCCCATTGAAAAAAGCAGCCGCCCGGGAATGTCCGGGCCGGAAGTGGAGTTGATTCACGCGGCCGTCAAAGGCGACTCGCGCCGCATTGAGTTCATCAGCACCGATATCGTCGGCCAGCAATCCTCCAAGCGCGATACGATCGCGCTCCAGCGATGGGAAGTTGCAAAAGGCGTCTATCGTTTTACGCTGGGCGAAGCGCTCCCGCCGGGAGAATATGCCCTTGCGGAGGTTCTGTCGGAAGGATTGAACTTGTACGTGTGGGATTTCGGCGTGGACAAAACGCCCGGTGCCACCGGGGCAGGCAAGAACAAGCCGGCACCGACAAGCTCCACGCAAACAAAACCCGCGAAACCGTAAATGCGTTCCGCAGAGCCTGGCCTCGGCCGGTTATTTCTTGACCGAATTGACGGGCGGCGCGCTCAGAACCTCTCCGAGCAGGGCCAGCAATTCGGAAACACGGAAAGGTTTCTGGATGCAGCGCGCTTTTTCTTCGAGGAAAGGCGCCTTTTCGGCCCCCACCAGAGCTCCCGTCATGAAAATGAAAACGGTTTTTCCATCGTTCTTTGACTGGATCTGTTCGTAGATTTGCTCACCCGAAAGAGTTTGGCCCGGACCGGACAAGTGAACATCGCAAAGAATTACGTCGTATGCGTTTTCCGTGGCAAGCTGCAAGGCCCGCTCTGCGTTCAGGGCGCAGTCCACTCTTAGTTTCTGTGCCGACAGCCCAGCCTGCACCATTTCCAGAATGCCTTCCTCATCGTCAATGACCAGAATAGAATGGTCCGCCAATTGGCCCACAGCGGATTCGCCGCGGTGGGACGCGTCATCGCCGGGCTCGACCGCCGCCTGTTGTTGGGCGACCGGAAGCATCACTTGAAACAGGGACCCGCCCGTGGCCGGCGAGTCAACTTCGATGGAGCCGCCGTGCTCGCGAATGATGGCCATGCAAATGCTGAGGCCGAGGCCTGTTCCGCCGCCCGGCCGCCTAGTGGTGTAAAACGGATCGAAGAGTTTTGCCATGGCCTCCGGGCGGATTCCCACGCCGTCGTCCTGCACGCTCACGGCGACATTTTTCTCATCTTGTTTGATGCGAATCTGAATTTTGCCCGATTCGCGCACCTCGTGGATGGCGTGTTCTGCGTTGGTGATCAGATTCAGGAATACTTGAATCAACTGGTTGGCGTCTCCGAGGACTTGGGCGGAATTTGGAGCCGACGCAAACTCTACCGTAATCTGCCCGCGGCGGAGCGTGTGTTCTTGGAGCTGAAGCGTGCGTTCAATCAGGTTGTTGACCTGCAACAGCTTCTTCTGCGGAGCCGCCGGCCTTGAAAAGTCCAGCAGATTTTGGACAATCTGCGCGGCGCGCCGGGCCTGGCGGTAGGCCAAGTCCAATTGCTTCTTTATCGTTTCATCGGTGGCGCGATCGCGCAGAAGTTCGGTGACTCCCAGAATCGCGGTGAGGGGATTATTCAGCTCGTGGGCCACGCCGGCAATCATCTGCCCCATGGCCGCGAGCTTTTCGGACTGCACGAGCTGCTCTTCGAGGCGCTTGAGATCGGTGACGTCGCGCAACGAGGCCACCACACCGATGATCTTCCCGTGCGGGTCATAGAGCGGCGTGGCATTGGTGCGGAACCTGCGCCACTCTCCCAGGCGGTTCTGGACGCGATGCTCGACGCTGTCAAAACTCTTTGCTCCGGTGATCAGATTTCGAAACACCTCCATCAGCCCCGGACGGTCTTCCGGATGCGTCAGCACGCCAATCCTCATTCGCGCCATTTCCTCGATGGTGTAGCCGAGGGCCTGCTGAACGCGGGGACTGATGAAGGTGTAGCCACCCTCATCGTTAATGACAAAAATCGGATCCGGAAAGGAATCCACCAGGCGCCGCGCCAATTCCTGCTCCTGCACGAGCTGGGCCTCCATCTCGCGGCGCAAGGTGATGTCGAGCAGCGCGCCCTGATAGCGCACAATCTGGCCCGAAGAATCTTTCACAGCCGAGGCGGTATCGAGACAAACGAGCGGCCGGCCATCCTTTTTCCGCAGCTTCACTTCCCGCCCCGTCACTACGGTCTGCGTCTGGAATTCCTTTTGAAATGCCTCCCGGTCGACCGGGTCGAAATATAATTGCTGGGCATTCACGCGCAGCAACTCTTCCTTGCTGTCATAACCGAGCATGCGAACCAGAGCGGGATTGACGTCCAGAATGGCGCCGCTGGGGGTCGTGAAATAGATGCCTTCCTGGAGGGTTTCGAAAAGCTCGGTGAAGCGCGCCTCACTCTCGCGTTGCAGGGTGATGTCCCGGGCCAGCACGGTTGCCCCGATCACTTTTTCGTCTTTAACCAGCGCGTGGATCACGCAGTCGAAGAAACGCGCCGAGGTGCCGCCTTTTAATCGCAGGCGGACCACCCCGGTCCAGTGGCGCCTTTCCAAGAACTTGGCAAGCCCCGATTCCACTGCCTTCCGCAGGGACCCTGTGGAGTCGTCCAGAAACTCATCCAAAGGATGGTTGATAATCTGCACGAAGGGTGTATGGACCAAGTCCGTGAAGCTGCGATTTACCGCGCGGACTTCTCCTTCCAGGGACAGTGCAATCAGCAAGTCATCGAAGGAATCAATCAGGTCGCGGTAGCCTTGCTGGGAACGAGAGATGAGTTCAAAGAGCTGGTCCAACTGCTTTTCGTTCGGCGGCTCCACGGTACGGTGCTCCAGCCCATGAACCAGGCCGCGCAGCTCAGAGATTTCCCTGGTCCGCCTCCAGGCATAGACGCCAAACAGAATGACCAGAACCACCAAGCCAATGGGGAGAGCCTCAAACCGGAATTTCGAGAAGGAGCGAACCGTGTCCCAGGAAACCCATGCAAAAACCAGGGCGATAGTGACGAGCAGAAGGAAAGTCAACCGCCACAGCTCGTTTTGCTTGCGCTCGAGCTGTTGAATTCGCGTGGGCGGTCCGGAACGCGGGTCAGTCCTCGCGGTGTGGCCAGGTGTGGGCCGCCCGGAAAGCTCAGTCCCGCTCTCTTTGTTGGACGGCATTTGTATCAAGTGGAGAGCCGCTTCTCAGGATGCTCACCTCAGAAGCCGGTGCCCCCTCCTCCTGCCACACCATTGTGCGGTTCGTAATGGTATCCTGCAATGAAGCCCAGCCGCGGTGTTTCCAAGCCTGCAAGAATCCACGGAGATAAGAGAAACAACAAGAGCGGCGTCCCACTCAGGGACGCCGCGTGAGATCCCGAGCGCACTGGATAGGAAAGTCTAACCTTCGGCTGCGGCTTCGGCATCCTTGCGCAGGAAGTCGAGCGCTGCTGCTTCTTCGGGGGTAAGTTCGGCCGCGGCAGGGATCGCCTCAATGGGAGCCTGAACCGGTACTTCGGTCAGGAGCTGAATGTTTCGATAGCGCTCCAGACCCGTGCCCGCGGGGATTAGCCGACCCATGATCACGTTTTCCTTCAGACCGCGCAGGTAGTCCACCTTTCCGGCGACGGCTGCCTCGGTGAGCACGCGGGTGGTTTCCTGGAAGCTTGCCGCGGAGATGAAGGAGTCGGTCGAAAGCGATGCCTTGGTGATGCCGAGCAGCAGCGGGCGACCCGTTGCCGGGCGTCCCCCGTCGGAGATCACGCGGTCGTTTTCCTCGCGGAAGCGGAACTTGTCAATCTGCTCTTCCAAGAGGAATCCGGTGTCGCCAACGTCTTCCACCTTCACCCACCGCATCATCTGCCGGACGATGGTTTCAATGTGTTTGTCGTTGATGTTGACGCCCTGCAACCGGTAGACCTCCTGAATCGAATTGACGAGGTACGCTTGCGTGTATTTTTCTCCGAGGACTGCCAGGAGGTCGTGCGGGTTGAGCGGGCCGTCAATCAGCGGTTCGCCCGCTTTGACGTGCTCGCCTTCCTGGACGTTGATGTGCACGCCGCGCGGGATGGAGTATTCCTTCTGCGTTTTGCCATCCTCGCTTTCCACATAGATCTTACGCAGGCCCTTGGCGATTTCTCCGTATTTCACGACGCCATCAATCTCGCTGATGACAGCGGGGTCGCGAGGCTTGCGCGTTTCGAACAATTCCACAACGCGCGGGAGTCCTCCGGTGATGTCCTTGGTCTTGGTGGTCTCACGGGGAATCTTGGCCAGCACGTCGCCGGGCTGCACCTCGTCTCCGTCGGTGATCATCAAGTGGGCGCGCGAGGGCATCAGGTACTTCTTGCGGACACGGCCCGCGGAATCGCGGACCAGGATCGTGGGCTGATGCTTCTCATCACCCGGCGGCAGGGTAACCACGAGTTGCGCCAATCCGGTAACTTCGTCCACTTGCTCTTCAATGGTCAATCCCGGTTGGAGGTCCTTGAACTGCACGGTGCCGCCTGTTTCGGTAAGAATGGAGAACGTGAAGGGATCCCATTCGGCCAGCGTCTTCCCTTGGCCGACGGTTTCGCCTTCGGTGACCAGGAGCTTGGCGCCGTAGACCACATGGTAGCGCTCTTTCTCCCGCCCCTTCTCGTCCAGGATGGCGATCAATCCTGATCGGTTCATGGCGATCAACGACCCGCCGCGGCCCTCCACGTATTTGAGGTCAATAAACTTGACGATACCACTGCTGCGCGCCTCGAGCTTAGATTGCTCGGAAATGCGAGTGGCCGTCCCGCCAATATGGAATGTGCGCATGGTGAGCTGCGTGCCCGGCTCGCCGATGGACTGCGCGGCGATGACGCCGACAGCCTCGCCCAGTTCGACCATCCGCCCGGTCGCCAGGTTGCGCCCGTAGCAGCGCGCGCAAGCGCCACGGCGGGATTCACAGGTCAGCACGGAACGGATGTGAACGCGCTCGATGCCGGCAGCCTGGATGGCGTTAGCCAGTTCCTCGTCGATTTCCTGATTGACGTCCACGATCACGTTGCCTTCGAAGTCTTTGATCTTGTCGAGAGAAACGCGGCCTACCACGCGGTCGCGCAGCGGCTCGACCTCGACGCCGGCTTCGATGATGGGTTCAACGAAGATGCCGTCGGCGGTGCCGCAATCGATCTCGCTGATGATCACGTCTTGCGCCACGTCCACCAGCCGCCGCGTCAAGTAGCCGGAATCGGCGGTCTTAAGCGCGGTGTCCGCCAAGCCCTTGCGCGCGCCGTGCGTCGAAATGAAGTACTCCAGCACGGTGAGGCCTTCGCGGAAGTTTGAAGTAATGGGCGACTCGATGACTTCACCCGAAGGCTTGGCCATCAGGCCGCGCATTCCGGAAAGCTGGCGAATCTGCTGCTTGGAGCCTCGGGCGCCGGAGTCCGCCATGACGTAAATCGGATTGATGACCCCCTCCTTGTCCTGGCGCTCCATGGCCTTAAACATTTCATCGGCCACTTTCTCGGTGACGTCGCTCCAGATGGCGATGACTTTGTTATAGCGCTCGCCGTTGGTGATCGCGCCGTCCAGGTATTGCTGCTGGACCTTGAAGACTTCTTTGTCGGCGTTCTCCACCAGCTTGGACTTGTCGCCGGGAATGAGCATGTCGTCAATCCCGATGGAGAACCCCGCGACCGTGGCATAGGTAAAGCCAAGCACCTTGAGCCCGTCGAGCAGCGGAACGGTGCGCTCCAGTCCAAACCGCAGGTAGCAGTAGTACACCAGTTGCTGAACGCCCTTCTTCTTGAGCAAGCCGTTGATGAAGGGCATGTCCGCGGGCAGGTGGTCGTTCAGGATGACGCGGCCCACCGTGGTGTTAATGAATTGCCGCTTGAGCATGATGGGCTCGGTATGCGGCACGTCTTGATCGTCGTAGGCGGTGGTCAGGTCAATCAATTCACCGGTGTAGCGCAGGCGAATCGGCGTGAGCAGTTCCACTTCTCCGGCTTCCAGTGCCAGCAGAACTTCCTCGACCGAGCCGAAGGCGCGGCCTTCCCCTTTGGCGCCGGGCTTGGACTTGGTCAGATAGTAGATGCCCAGAACCATGTCCTGCGACGGCACGGCCAGCGGCAGGCCGTTGGCGGGAGATAGAATATTGCGGGCGCTGAGCATGAGCACGGACGCCTCCACCTGCGCTTCCGGCGAAAGGGGGATGTGCACAGCCATCTGGTCACCGTCAAAGTCGGCGTTGAACGCGGTGCAGACCAGCGGATGGATGCGGATGGCCTTTCCTTCCACAAGGGTCGGCTCAAACGCTTGAATTCCCAAGCGGTGCAGCGTGGGGGCGCGGTTGAGCAGCACAGGGTGCTCGCGGATAACATCTTCGAGGATGTCCCAGACGATGGGCTCCTGCTGCTCGACCATTTCCTTGGCTTGCTTGATGGTGGTGCAGTGTCCGGCCGCTTCGAGCTTGTGGTAGATGAACGGCTTGAACAATTCGAGAGCCATCTTCTTGGGCAGGCCGCACTGATGGAGCTTCAATTCCGGTCCGACGACAATGACCGAGCGGCCGGAGTAGTCCACGCGCTTGCCCAGCAGGTTCTGGCGGAACCGACCCTGCTTGCCTTTGAGCGTATCGGAAAGCGACTTGAGGGGGCGGTTGTTGGTGCCCCGCAGAACGCGTCCGCGGCGGCCGTTGTCAAACAGCGCGTCTACCGCTTCCTGGAGCATGCGCTTCTCATTGCGCACAATGACGTCGGGCGCGTGCAGCTCCATCAGCTTCTTCAAGCGGTTGTTGCGGTTGATCACCCGGCGGTACAAATCGTTCAGGTCCGAAGTGGCGAAACGCCCGCCGTCCAGAGGCACCAGCGGACGCAATTCCGGCGGCAGCACCGGGAGGACGTCGAGAATCATCCATTCCGGCTTGTTCCCGCTCTTGCGGAAGGACTCCACCACGCGCAGGCGCTTGGCGTACTTGATGCGCTTCTGCAGCGACGGGTCGCCCTTCATCTTCTCGCGCAGTTCTTCGGAGAGCTTCTCTATGTCCACGCGCTTGAGCAGTTCCTTGATGGCTTCCGCGCCCATCACCGCGCGGAATTGTCCCGCGAATTCCTTCTGCAGCTCGCGGTACTTCTCTTCGGGAAGCATCTCGCGCTCTTTGATTCCCGGAACCTCCCCGGCATCCACCACCACGTATCCCTCGAAATACAGGATGCGCTCAAGGTCGCGCATGGAAATGTCCAGCAGGTAACCGATGCGGCTGGGCAGGCCTTTGAAGAACCACACGTGCGAGCAGGGTGAGGCCAGCTCAATGTGTCCCAGGCGTTCGCGGCGGACTTTGCTGAGCGTAACCTCGACGCCGCACTTGTCGCAAATCACGCCGCGGTGCTTCATCCGCTTGTATTTCCCGCACAGACACTCCCAGTCGGTAACCGGCCCGAAAATCTTCGCGCAGAACAGGCCGTCGCGCTCCGGCTTAAAAGTACGGTAGTTGATGGTCTCCGGTTTGGTGACTTCCCCATGCGACCATGAGCGGATTTTCTCCGGACTCGCCAGGCTGATGCGGATGGAATCGAAATCGGCGATCAGGCTGGCACGATCATAAGGGCTGCTGCGATACAAGGTGTATTCCTCCCTCCCAAGGCTCCGCTTTGCGCGGCGTCCCGGGTGTGTCCCGGCCTGGCCGAGACGCTTGCAAGACCCCACTACGGTTGCGTTCGTCTCAAAACCCCTGCCTTCAGCCTATTCAGCGGCCTTCTCGGCCTGCGCCTTCTGGCGCTTCATCAGCTCGACGTCGAGACACAGCGACTGGAGCTCGCGCACGAGCACGTTGAACGACTCGGGCACACCGGGCTCAATGCCGGGCTCGCCCTTTACGATGGCCTCGTAAATCTTTGCGCGGCCGTACACATCGTCCGACTTGGCCGTGAGCAGCTCCTGGAGGATGTGGGCCGCGCCGTAGGCTTCCAGAGCCCAGACCTCCATTTCGCCGAAACGCTGACCGCCGAATTGCGCCTTGCCGCCCAGCGGCTGCTGGGTAATCAGCGAGTACGGCCCAATCGAGCGGGCGTGGATCTTGTCGTCTACCAAGTGCGATAGCTTGAGCATATAGATGTAGCCGACAGTCACCTGCTGGGCAAATTCTTCGCCGCTCATGCCGTCGTACAGCGTAATCTTCCCGGCCTGCGGCAGTCCTGCCACTTCCAGCAGGTGGCGGATTTCGGGTTCACGCGCGCCGTCGAACACCGGCGTGGCAAACGGAATTCCCGCGCGGAAGCTTTCCGCCAGATCCAGCATCTCGTCGTCGGTCAGCCCGGCCACGGTGCGCCAGACCGAAGTGTCCGAGAAAACTTCCTTGAACCACCGGCGCATGGCTTCCGCGCGGACTTTACTGTCAAACAGCCGCGCCAGGCTGCGGCCGAGTTCGTGGGAGGCCCAGCCAAGGTGGGTCTCGAGAATCTGGCCGACGTTCATGCGCGATGGCACCCCCAGGGGGTTGAGCACGATTTCCACCGGCGTCCCGTCCGGCAAGTACGGCATGTCTTCTTCCGGAACGATGCGCGCGATCACGCCCTTGTTCCCGTGGCGTCCCGCCATTTTGTCGCCTACGGAAAGCTTGCGCTTCATGGCGATGTAGCATTTCACCAGCTTGATCACGCCGGGCGGCAATTCGTCGCCTTTCTTCAGCTTGTCTTTGCGGTCCTCGGTGATCTTGCGCAGCACGTCGATCTGGCGCGAGGTCATTTCTTCGATTTCGTCGATCTTCTCGATCAGCAGCGGGTCCTTGTCGGCCAGCTTCAGCCGTTTCAGGTTGCGCGTGGAAATCTTTTCGATGATGTCGCGCGTCAGCTCCGTGCCCTTGGTGAGCAGGCGCTTGTTGGTTTTCTCGTCGTGCAGGTCGGCCTGAAGTTTCTGTCCGCCCAGCAGGCTTCCCAGCCGCTTCAATCGTTCGTCGGTGAGGATGCGGATTTCGTCGGCCAGGTTCTTTTCGAGCTTGAACACCTGTCCGGCTTCGATGGCCTTGTGGCGTTCGTCCTTCTCGGCGCCTTTGCGGCAGAAGATCTTCACGTCCACGATGGTCCCTTCGATGCCCGGCGGGCAGTAGAGCGAAGCGTCGCGGACGTCTCCGGCCTTTTCACCGAAAATGGCGCGCAGGAGTTTTTCTTCCGGAGTGAGCGTCGTTTCGCCCTTCGGCGTGACCTTGCCGACCAGGATGTCTCCCGGACGAACCACGGCGCCGATGCGAATCACACCGCTCTCGTCCAGGTTGCGCAGGAAGGTTTCGCTGATATTGGGAATGTCCCGCGTGATTTCTTCCGGGCCCAGTTTGGTATCGCGAGCTTCGATTTCGTATTCCTCGATGTGAATCGAGGTGTAGTAGTCGTCCTTGACGAGCTTCTCGCTCACCAGGATGGCGTCCTCGAAGTTGTACCCGCGCCACGGCAGGAAGGCCACCAGGACGTTTCGTCCGAGCGCCAGTTCGCCGTGCTCGGTACAAGGCCCGTCGGCCAGCACCTGTCCCTGCTTCACGCGGTCGCCGATGCGCACCAGGGGTTTCTGGTTGATGCAGGTGTTTTGATTGGACCGCTTGAACTTGATCAGCGTGTAGATGTCCGCGCCGACTTCGCGGGAAAGCACGCCGGAGTGGTCCGATTCGACGCGCACGATGATGCGCTCCGAGTCCACCTGGTCCACGATGCCTTCGCGCTTGCAGATCACCACGGCGCCGGAATCGCGCGCGGTCACGCGTTCCATGCCCGTGCCCACCAGCGGCGCTTCGCCGCGAATCAACGGCACCGCCTGGCGCTGCATGTTCGAGCCCATCAGCGCGCGGTTGGCGTCATCGTTCTCCAGGAACGGGATCAGGCTCGCGGCTACGGAAACGAGCTGCTTCGGGGAAACGTCGATGTAGTCCACTTCCTCACGCTGCTTCAGGACGAAGTTGCCCGCCTGGCGGCAGTCCACGAGTTCCGTAGTGATCTTTCCGCGCTCGTCGAGTTGCGCGTTGGCCTGCGCCACCACGTAGCGGTCTTCCTCCCACGCCGAGAGGTAGAAGCAGTAGGGCTCGTAGACCACTTTGCGCCGCTTCAGCTCTTCGTTGAGCGATTCCACCTTGTCGCGCTCCACGATTTCGCCGACCTTGAATTCGCTGTCGCCGGCGTTGACGATCTGCACGTAGTCAATCACGCGCCCGGCCTTCACCTTGCGGTAGGGCGATTCGATGAACCCGAACTCGTTGATCCGGGCGTAGCAGGAGAGCGAGCTGATCAAACCGATGTTGGGACCTTCCGGCGTCTCAATCGGACAGATGCGCCCGTAGTGCGTCGGGTGAACGTCGCGCACTTCAAACCCGGCGCGCTCGCGCGACAACCCACCCGGCCCCAGCGCCGAGAGGCGCCGCTTGTGAGTGATCTCGCTGAGCGGATTGGTCTGGTCCATAAACTGCGAGAGCTGCGAGCTCCCGAAGAACTCGCGGATCGCCGCCATCACCGGCTTAGCGTTCACCAGGTCGTGCGGCATGGCCGTGGACATTTCCTGGTACACGGACATTTTTTCCTTGATGGCGCGCTCCATGCGCACCAGGCCGATGCGGAACTGATTCTCCAGCAACTCCCCGACGGCGCGGACGCGGCGGTTTCCCAGATGGTCGATGTCGTCCACGGTGCCGATATTCTTGCGCAGCTTCAGCAAGTACTTGATCGAAGCAACGAAGTCACTGGCGTCCAGCGTGCGCATTTCCAGGGGAGTCTCCAGACCCAGCTTGATATTGAACTTCAGCCTGCCCACCTTGCTGAAATCGTATTTGCGCGGGTCGAAAAACATCCCGTTGAAAAGGCCGGTCGCCGTTTCCAGCGTCGGGGGATCCCCGGGGCGAAGTTTGCGGTAGATTTCGATCAGCGCCTCGCGGGAAGAGCGGATGGCGTCCTTGTCGAGCGTGCGGCTCAGGATCACGCCGACGTCATCGCGCTCCGGAAAGAACACATCCGCCTCGGCGATGCCGGCCTCGGCAAGCGCCTGCCAGAGCTCGGCGGTGAGGGGCTTATTGGCTTCCAGAATCACTTCGCCGGTCTGCCGGTTCACGATGTCGGCAACGCTGAAGGCACCCTCGAGGTCGCCCAGCGACACGTGCGCCTGGGTGACTTTGGCCTTCACCATCTCCTTGTACAGCGCGTCGCTGATGCGCTTGTGCGCGCCGACAATCACCTCGCCGCTCCGTGGATGCTTGATTTCGTGGGAAAGTTTGCGGTCCACGAGGCTTTCGGAGATGTTCCAATGCAGCTCGTTGTCGCGGAGCGAAATGCGCTCCACTTGGTAGAAGGTGCGCAGAATTTCTTCGTTGGTCTTCATGCCCAGGGCGCGGAGGAAGATCGAGCCGAGGAATTTGCGCTTGCGGTCGATCCGCACGTACAGAATGTTCTTGGTGTCGTATTCGAATTCCACCCAGGACCCGCGGTAGGGAATAATCTTGCCGAGGAAATAGGTGCGGTTGTTCGCGGATTCATAGAACACGCCGGGCGAACGGTGCAACTGGCTGACGATCACGCGCTCGGTGCCGTTGATGATGAATGTTCCGTTGTCGGTCATCAGCGGGATGTCGCCGTAGAACACTTCCTGCTCTTTGATGTCGCGGATGTTTTTTGCGCCGGTGTCGGGGTCTTTGTCGTAAATCGTCAGGCGGATGGTGACCTTGAGGGGGGCGGCGTACGTCATGCCGCGCTCCTGGCACTCGTTGACGTCGTACTTGAGCTGCATGGCCACCGGGTCGCCGCACTTGTTGCAGAACGTCGGCGTGTTTTTGTTGAATGTGCCGCACTTGCCGCAAATCACGTCGCCGGTTTGATACGGATCGGTGACCACCGAAGCGCCGCAACTCCGGCACGTGGCGCGCAGGTGGTGCAGCCCTTTCAAGTTGCCGCACTTGCATTCCCAGTTGCCGATGGCATAGTCCACGAAGTCCAATTGCGACAGCCCGCGGAAATCCTGAATCGGAAATACCGAGGTGAAGACGGACTGCAATCCCCCGTCTTCACGCTCCGAGGGCAGCAAGTCCATCTGCAAAAAGCGGTGATAGGACTTCTTCTGCACCTCGATCAGGTTGGGAATCTGGATCGTGCTCTGGATTTTCGAAAAATCCAGACGCTGGCGTTCCCGGACATGCTGATTGCCGTTCTGCATTCTGGTTTACCTCATCCCCATCGGCTTGGGCCCGTGTGGAAAGCGGCTGCGCGTTGCGCGGCGAGTGGCCCGGAAATAGCTCGCCGCAGATACACACGCCCGCCGGCGGTCCTTGTGGGACGCGTTGCAGGGTTGTGTTTCCCGGACTTCGGCTTGCGTAAGCGAATCCCTTCGGCTGCCGTGCTGTTCCCGCTTCCCGGCTGCCGCGCCAATCTTGCAAAGCGTTTCGCGAAACTACTTAATCTCGACTTTGGCGCCTGCTTCTTCAAACTTCTTCTTGATCGTGGCCGCCTCGTCTTTATTGACGCCTTCCTTCACGGTTTTCGGGGCGCCGTCGACCAGGTCCTTGGCTTCCTTCAAGCCCAGGCTGGTCACCTCGCGAACCGCTTTGATGACGTTGATCTTGTTCGCCCCGACTTCGGTCAGCACCACGGTAAACTCCGTCTTGTCCTCGGGCGGAGGCGGCGGCGTTCCTCCGCCCCCCGCCGTTCCCCCGGCAACCACGGCGGCTGCGGCTGAGACGCCAAAGGCTTCTTCCATTTTCTTCACTAAGTCCGCGGCTTCGAGAAGCGTTAGGCCCTTGATTTCTTCCAGGATCGTTTCCACCTTATTTGCCATTGCTGTTTCCTCTCCTCCACAGTGTGCAAATCTAAACCCTTACTGCGCTGCTTCGGGGCCTGCCCCGATTCCCTCGGGGCTTCCGCCGCCGGAGCTGAACTTGTTCGCCTTGACCGCTTCGCTGACCGTGACCGCCAGGTTCCGCGGCAATCCCGCAAGCACGGCGGCAATGCGCTGCGCTGGCGCCGTCAGCAAGAACATGATCTTGCCAATCAGCTCATCCTTCGACGGGAGTTGCGAGAGTTTTTGAATCTCCTCAATCGAAAGCACGCGCCCTTCGACAATCCCTGCGCGGAACTTAAACGCGGGGACATCTTTGGCGATTTTTGTCAGCGCCTTGGCCAGCGCCACCGGATCGCTTGATGTGTAGGCGATTGAGTTTGTCCCGGAAAGCCCTTTCAGAAGCGGCTCGGCGGGTGTGCCAGCACCGGCGCGTTCCGCCAGCGTATTCTTCACCACGCGGTAACGTCCTCCGGCGGACTGCACGGCCCGGCGCAGCTTCGTATCTTCCTCAACGGTAATTCCCTGGAACGTCGTCAGGATCACCGTGGAGACTTTGGCCAGATCGCTCTTCAGTTGGTCCAGGTCTTTTTGTTTTTCGCTGCGCTGTTTCATGCTCCCACTCCAGAAAACTGCCGCGCTTCGGACTCCCGCCTCTTCCTAAGCGGCGGCGGCCACGGCCGCTTCGACTTCCGCCACGTCAATCTGGATTCCCGGGCCCATTGTCGAACTCAAAGTAATTTTCTTGATGTACTTTCCCTTGGCCGCCGCCGGCTTCGCTTTCAGAATCGCCGAAAGCAGCGCCTGGGCGTTGCCCGCCAGGTTGGCCGCGTCAAAACTGATCTTTCCGATGGGCGAGTGCACGATGCCGGCCTTGTCCACGCGGAATTCCACCTTGCCCGCCTTCACTTCCTTCACCGCGCGCGCCACGTCGAACGTCACCGTGCCGGTCTTCGGGTTGGGCATCAATCCCCGCGGCCCGAGCACTTTCCCGAGACGCCCGGCCGACTTCATCATGTCCGGCGTGGCGATCACGGCTTCGTAATCGGTCCAGCCTTCTACGATTTTCTGCACCATGTCTTCGCCGCCCACGAAATCCGCGCCGGCTTCCTGGGCCTCGCGCACTTTTTCGCCGCCCGCAATCACCAGCACGCGCTTCGATTTCCCGAGTCCGTGCGGGAGCACCACGGTCCCGCGCACCACCTGGTCGGAATGCTTCGGGTCCACGCCCAAGTTCACCGCCAGCTCGACGGTCTCGTCAAACTTCGCAAACTTCGCCTTCTTCAGGACCTCAGCAGCTTCCTGCAAGTGATATGCCCGCGCTTCCACCAGCTTGCGCGCCTTTTCCATGTTCTTTCCTGCGTTCTTCCCCGGCATGGCCAGTTTTTCCTCCGTGCGGAACCCGCTCCCGATGGCCGACGGATTATCCTTCGACCTCGAGTCCCATATTCCGCGCCGTGCCCATCACCGTGCGTACGGCCGATTCCAGATTCGTCGTGTTCAAATCCACCAGCTTCGCCTTGGCGATTTCTTCGACCTGTTTTTTGGTCACCTTGCCGACCTTGGTGCGGTTCGGCTCTGCCGAGCCCTTCACGATCCCCGCCGCGCGCTTCAACAACTCTGACGCCGGAGGCGTCTTGGTGATAAACGTAAACGTGCGGTCGCTGTAGATCGTCACCAGCGCCGGAATAATCATTCCGTCGGGTTCCTTGCTGGTCTTCGAATTGAACTGCTTGCAGAAATCCATGATATTCACGCCGTGTGGGCCGAGCGCAGTGCCCACGGGCGGGGCAGGTGTAGCCTTCCCTGCCGTCAATTGCAGCTTCACCATCGCTTGAACTTTCTTTGCCATCGGTCAACCTCTGCGAATCGTTTCGCCTGCCTGCTTAGGCAATCTTTTCGACGCTGCCGAAATCCAGTTCCACGGGCGTTGAACGTCCAAAAATCGTCACCGAAACCTTCAGCCGGCTGTGGTCGGCGTCAATGTCTTCGACCGTTCCGTTAAAGTTTGCAAACGGCCCGTCCACGATGCGCACCTGCTCATTGCGCTCGAACACCACTTTCGGCTTGGGCCGGTCCGAGCCGGTGGTCACCCGGTTCAGCACCCCGTCCACTTCCTGCTCCGAGAGTGGCGTCGGGGTCTGCCCGGAACCCACAAAACCCGTGACGCGTGGGGTGTTTCGCACTACGTGCCAGGTGTAATCGTCCATTTCCATTTCCACCAGCACGTAGCCTGGATAAAACATCCGCGAAGAAACTATTTTCTTGCCGCCACGCATCTCGACCACGTCTTCGGTCGGGATCATCATGCGGCCGATCTTGTCCTGCAGCCCAAACGCCGCCACACGGCTTTCCAGACTTTCTTTTACCTTCTTCTCAAAGCCCGAATACGTGTGGATGATGTACCACTGCTTTGCCATCGTCTGTTGGTTTCCTTGCACTCTGCTCCGCGCTCGCGCACACGCCGGGAAGCTAAACGTTGAACTTCTTGAAAATGTATTCCACGGCGCGCTGCACGCCCAAATCCACCAGCCACAAGAACACGCCAAAGAAAAACACCGTGATGATGACGATGCTGGTGGTTGCGCGCACGTCATCCCGGGTCGGCCAGGTGACCTTACTCAACTCCGTGCGAACTTCATGAAGAAACTGGCGGGATCCCTGCACCCACTCGCGGACCCTCTCGATTGCCCCCGAAGGTGAAATCCCCCCCGGCCCGCCCGGAGTCTCCCCATTCTTTACTTTGAACACCTGAGTCGCCATCGCTCGCTTTCGTCCGTGTTCGTCAGGCCGTGTTAGATCTTCAGGCCACTTTGTCTTCCGCCGTCTTGCCCGGCCGCTCCGCCCAAACTGGCAGGGGAGGAGGGATTTGAACCCCCACATCCGGTTTTGGAGACCGGCGGTCTACCGTTGAACCTACTCCCCTAAGCCCGAGCCGCCCTATTTCGCTTCCTTGTGCGCCGTGTGCTTCCGGCACGTGTTGCAAAACTTTTTCGTTTCCAGACGATCCTGGTGTTTCTTCCGGTTCTTTGTCATCGTGTAGTTCCGGTTCTTGCAATCACTGCACTGCAAAGTGATGATCTCTCGCATCGCTTAGTCCATTCTGTTCTGCCGTTACCGTGCGGCGTTACTCGACGATCTCGGTGACGGCGCCGGCGCCGACGGTGTGGCCGCCTTCGCGGATGGCGAAGCGCAGCCCCTTCTCCAGCGCCACCGGAGCAATCAGACTGATCTCCGCGCTCACGTTGTCTCCCGGCATCACCATCTCCACTCCCGCCGGCAGCTTCACGTCCCCGGTCACGTCCGTGGTCCGAAAATAAAACTGCGGCCGGTACCCGGTGAAAAACGGCGTGTGCCGCCCGCCCTCTTCCTTCGTCAGCACGTACGCCTCCGCCTTGAACTTCGTGTGCGGCGTGATCGACCCCGGCTTGCAAATCACCTGCCCGCGCTCCACCTCATCCTTCTCCGTGCCGCGCAGCAGCAATCCGATGTTGTCTCCCGCCAGACCCTCGTCCAGCAACTTCTTGAACATCTCCACGCCCGTCACCACTTTCTTCGTCGTCGGACGGAACCCCACAATCTCCACTTCCTCTCCTACCTTCACTTTCCCGCGCTCCACGCGCCCCGTCACCACCGTCCCGCGCCCCGAAATCGAAAAAATATCTTCGATGGGCATGGCAAACGGCTTTTCCACTTCGCGCACCGGCAGCGGCACCTTCTCGTCCACCGCCGCCATCAACTCCAAAATCTTCTTCTCCCACTTCTCTTCCCCGTTCAACGCCCCCAACGCCGACCCGCGAATCACCGGCACCGCGTCGCCCGGAAACTGGTTGGCCTTCAGCAATTCCCGCACTTCCAACTCCACCAACTCCAGCAACTCCGCGTCTTCCACCATGTCGCACTTGTTCAAAAACACCACGATGTACGGCACCCCCACCTGCCGCGCCAGCAAAATGTGCTCGCGCGTCTGCGGCATCGGCCCGTCGGTCGCCGCCACCACCAAGATCGCCCCGTCCATCTGCGCCGCCCCGGTGATCATGTTCTTGATGTAGTCGGCGTGCCCCGGACAATCAATGTGCGCGTAGTGACGGTTCGGCGTCTCGTACTCCACGTGGCTCACCGCAATGGTGATCCCCCGCTCGCGCTCTTCCGGCGCGTTGTCAATGGTGTCGAACGCCCGGAATTGCACCTTGGGGTTGTTCTTCGCCAACACCTTGGTGATGGCCGCCGTCAGCGTGGTCTTGCCGTGGTCAATGTGACCGATCGTCCCGATGTTGACGTGCGGCTTGCTCCGTTCAAATTTTTCCTTCGCCATCGC
>DASQHY010000032.1:0-3849 GCA_035631855.1 Candidatus Acidiferrales bacterium | reverse complement strand
CGCGTTTCCATCTATAATCCCCCCATGACGCCTGCGGCTCTTTCCCCCCAGCCTGCCGCCTGCGACACAGCCCGGCGTGCGCAGCTTCGCACCCGCTTCGCGGCGGGATTGCTTCGCTTCTGCCCGGCTGCTCCCATCCGGCGGCGGATCGCATGAGTGAAACCGTCCCCGGCGAACCCCTCATCGTTTTCCAAAAAGTCTCCCTGGGTTTCGACACCGGAGACGTCCTCCGGGAAATTTCTTTCGAAGTCTATCCCGGCGAAACGCTCGTCCTGCTCGGCGAGAGCGGCGCGGGAAAAACGCTGCTGATGAAGCTCGCCGCCGGGTTGCTTCAGCCCGATTCCGGCACGATTACCGTCATGGGGCACAAAGTGAGCGACATGCCGGAGGAAGAGCTCCTGGATTTTCGCCGCGACCTCGGTTTCGTGTTTCAGGAAGGCGCGCTCTTCGATTCACTCAGCGTGGCGGACAACGTGGGCTACCGGCTGCAGGAAGAGGCCATGGACCCGGCTGAAGTGGAAAAACGCGTGCGCGAGGTGCTCCGCTTCGTCGAGCTCGAGCAGGCCATTGAAAAATATCCGGCCGAACTTTCCGGCGGAATGCGGCGGCGCGTCTCCATCGCGCGGGCGCTGATCGGCCGCCCGCAGGTGGTGTTCTATGATTCTCCCACCGCCGGGCTCGACCCCGTCACCTCGCAGACCATCCTGACGCTCATCCTGCGCGGCCGCGACTTGCAAGACGCCACTTCGCTGATCGCCACGCAGCGCGTCCAAGACGCCTTCGGAGTTGCGCGGTTCCGCTACGACAAAACGACCGGCCGAGTTTTCCCGCTGAACGGCGGCGCGGCGCTCGCCCCTGCTCGCAAAGGAATTCCTGCGACCAAGATTCTCGTGCTCAAAGACGGAAAGGTCTATTTCGAAGGCGCGGCCGATGAAGTGCTGCGCTCCTCGGACGATTATTTGAAAAAATTTCTGGCCTCGGCGGAATAACGCCGGTAGCGGATCAACGGAGGAAACACCATGGCGCAACGCAAGCAACTCACCTGGACGGAGCTGCGAGTGGGACTCTTCGTGCTCGCGGGGCTATTCCTGCTGGCGATCGCGATTTTTTACGTCACCGGCGCGGGATTCATCGGCCCCAAATACCGCCTGTACACCTACCTGCCCGAGGTGGAAGGCCTTCAAGTGGGCGCGCCGGTGCGCCTGGACGGCGTCGAGATCGGCAACGTGGACGGCATCGAGCTGACTCCGCATCCCGAGAATCCGGATCGCAATATCAAACTTACTTTGCGGATTGACCAGCGCTTCAAGGACAAGATCCGCACCGATTCCATCGCCTCGCTCATCACCGAAGGGCTGCTCGGCAATCGCTACGTCACCATCAAACGCGGCCTGGTCGGCGCCGCGATCCCCCAGAACGGCGAAGTCCCCGGAAAAGGCGGCGCGGCCATGACGGCGATGATCGAGAATATCCGCTCCCTTTCCGATGAGCTAACCGACATGATTCAGCGAGTGAACCAGGGTCAGGGCACGCTCGGCAAACTCATCACCGATACCTCTCTCTACGACCGCCTGAACGGCACGGCCGGAAGAGCCGAATCTTTGGTCGCGTCGGTACAGCGGGGCGAGGGTACCGTCGGAAAATTGGTGGCCTCGGATGAACTCTACAACCGCGTGAACCACGCCATCGGCAGCGCCGACGACATCATCGGGGCGGTGAAGGATCAGAAAGGCACCATGGGCAAGCTCATTTACGACCCGTCCTTTTACCAGGAGACCAAGGGCGTGGTGGAAAAAGGCAACGCCCTGTTCGGCGACATTCGCGCCGGCAAAGGCTCCCTCGGCAAGCTCGCCACCGACGATACGCTCTACACGAATCTTCGCGACGCTTCCGCCAACGTGCGCGACGCCACCGCCAAGCTCAACTCCAACGAAGGCACCGCCGGAAAATTCTTCTCCGACCCGGCCCTCTACGACAACATGACCGGCCTGACCGGCGACATGCGCCTGCTGATCAGCGATTTCCGCCAGAACCCGAAAAAATTCTTGAGCATCAAGGTGCACATCTTCTAGCACCCGCTCCAGAAATGTTTTCGTCCTGTTTGCACTGTTCGGTCGTAAGGGCACGGCACTGCCGTGCCCTTACAGCTCAACAATCGGCACCACGCCGGCCAGACCCGCGCCTACGATAAGTTGGGGAAGAACGGAAAATCGACACTGCCGGAAGGATTTGCCGGATTCAGGCCGCGCCGTGGGGAACGGTCGCGGCCCTATCCGGGTGGTGGTTTATTCATAGGACGATTCATCTTCGCCCTCACCGTCGCGCATGGCAGTCACGGCGCAGAAATCTTCTGCCACTTCTTCCAGGGGCAGGAGACTCACTGCTCCCTCGATCGCGATTTCCGCGCCATGGCGTTCGCGCTTCGGTCTGTAGTCGGTGCACTCGCGCACCGGGAAAGGCACCTCGCGCTGCGCAATCACAACTGGCGTCACCGGCGCTGCCGTTGCCGCTCCCGCGGCCGGCGCGCGCCGGAAAACCCGCGTCAGCTTCAGAGTTATCAGGTTCGGTCCTCCTTTCCCGGCGCGCCACGCCCGCAAACGGGCAAAGGCGAGCCGAACCAATCAGTGCGCAAGCAGCAGTGTTCGTAAGGGCGCGGCACTGCCATGCCCTTACGAGCAGCCGAGGCCCCGCATGTGAGTTGCGCGAAAGTAGCGGAGAATTCAGCCATCGGCGCCTTCCTTCGTTTCAATTCACTCCTTCTTGCGCAAAAACAATTCCACTTCCGTTTCTTTCGTTTCCACTTCCGCCGCCGGCACAAACCCCGCGCGCCTCTTCCCGCCGTTCGGCCCCAGCACCCAGGCGATGTCTTCCATCTGCTTGAGCGTCTGCCGCTTAATCTGCGTGTACCCGGAGCATTCGCGGACGTGGAACGGCACCGTATGCTCGGGATACGTTGCCTGGCAAACCGTAAGCTCCTCGCTCTCTCGATAACCCCTCACGATATGAGCGTGCACGCACGTCTCGCAGAGCGATTCGCTGTGCAAAGGCGTTCCGTTCTTTATGCGGACGTCCATGTGCGTCACCCCTTTCTCGCAGCTCCACCGATGGCGCTGCGGCTGGCGCGCGCGGCCCCGAAAAATGCCCGTAAAATCCAAGAACCGCGTGCGCGGGTTCGCGGGCAATCGCGAGAAGCGGAGGTAATTCGCCGGCCGGGCCTCGCTCAGAAAAAAAAGCGATTCCCCAATGCCTTCGCCGGCTCCCTCAAACAGCTCAATTGCTGACAGCGTTGCCCGGTCTGGTTGTTCGTCGGCTGGGAAGAGGCTGAGCTACAGCTTGAAAGTTAACGCGTGGGACTGGACCCCTGTCGGCCGCGATCCCGGACCAGCGTCTGTGCCGCCTGCCCCGTCAACGAGTTGTTAAGTCGTATCTGCATGCCGAAAGTTCTCCAGCATCCGCATTCTACGCGAGGTGGCGATGTGTGGCAACCAAAATGTGCCCAGCGGGCAAAAATCCTGCATGAACGGGCAATACTCCGCGCCCAGCGGGTCAGTCCAGCCCTAGCCTACCCCGTAAGGGCACGGCCCCGCATAGCGGGGCCGTGCCCTTACAGCGTCAACCACGAGATAGCAATTTGCTACTCAGTCCTCGCCGAGAGCGCGATCGCCTCTTCATGCACGCAGCGCAGCGGAGTGCCGGGGGAAGGGGGGACGATTGAAACGCCACGCATCCGGCCGGGGGAGCGAGCAGCTCAAGCCCAAGTCAAAACCCGCACGCCCCGACCCGGTCGGGGCATGCGGCACCCGGCGGTGGGCCACACGCCCCAGAAGCTAGTAGTCTTTATTCTTTCTC
>DASQHY010000031.1:0-13598 GCA_035631855.1 Candidatus Acidiferrales bacterium | reverse complement strand
GCCGATGCGGCGCTTGGCGCTTGCGGCGTCCAGCCCTTTGACTGCCGCCATATATTCCAGAAATTCGACGGCATTCAGATTCGGGTAAACGCCGAAATCCTGCGGCAGGTAGCCGAGCACGGAACGCACCGCGTCGGGGTTATCTTCGATGTCCTCGCCATTCCAGAGAACGCTCCCCCCGGTTGTTCCCGTGACGGTGGCCAGAATGCGCATCAATGTGGACTTGCCCGCGCCATTCGGGCCGAGCAGCCCCACCACGCCCGGGCCCAGTGTCAGGCTGAACGCACGGAGGCCCCAGACCTTCCCTCCGTACAGCTTGCTGACTCCGTCTACGACGAGCTCCATGGCTGGGGTACCTCGATGCCAAAGCGGGACATAGCACAGCGCCTGGGGTCACCCATAGAGACGTATAGGCCCCCGAAAAAGTTTGGTTTTTCGGGGTGAAGAAGGGAGATGTTCGCGGAGGATTCGAGGCCCGCTCTATTCTTGAGGAAACACCGGCTTATTTTTGTTCGGGAGTCCCGGCCGCTTTCAGCTTCTCTTCCAGATCTATTATCTTGTGCTGAATCTGATCCACGGCTTGCTGCTTTGCGGCAATGTCGGTCTGTTCGCTGTCCAGCTTGACTTTTCCCGCTTTATCGCTTTGAAAATTGGGATTGGAATAGTAAGTGTCGCGGTCGAGATCAAACGCGCGCTTGGCAATTTCCAAGTCCTTCTTGGCATCTTCGAGCTGCGCCTTGACGCCTTTGAGCTGCTCCGAAACCTTTTGACGATCTTGCTCCTTCGCCTTGGCGTCTTCGGCAGACGCGCCGGGAGCGGCGGCTTGCCCGGGAGTCGTGCCGGGCGCGGCTGCGGGCTGGCCGATCACGTTGATGGATTCACCTTCCTTGGGCGTCGGGAGATTGTCATTATCGAAGGTACGCGCCTGCTTTTCAGCCGCTTTCTTCCGCTCTCTCTCGGCTCTTGCGCGCCGCGCGGCCTCCGCGACCGATTCCTTCTTCGGAGGTTCCTGGGCGGCCATAGGCGCTGCCCACATTGCCGAAAACACCAGCGTGCCGACAACCGCCGCTGCCTTCCACAAGGAGAACTTCATGGTTCCGCCTTCTTTCTGAGGGCCTCAAGTTTATGCTAGCTCGCGGAGGAAGGCGGTGCAACGGTCATTCGGCGATGGCGCAACGCAAAGATAAACGCCTGCGGGCATCCCCGGAAGGCGAGACTCAAACGGCTGAAACGGGCTTGCGAGGCGCTTCAGCCTGAGGCATACTCCGCCCGTTCGGCAGTGGCGCTGAACGAGGTTCCCCGCCTGGCGAATCGATTCCGAGGAGGCAATATGGATCGCATCGGAAGGCACTTCTCCTGGCTGCCCGCGATCGTTCTTGCAGCTGGGTCCATGGCATTCGCGGCGAACCGAGCCTTTGCGGAGAGTCGTGGGGCACAGACCGGTGCGGCGAAGACACCGCCGGCGGCGGCAGGCAGCGCGCAAACTCCGGGAGCTTCTTCGCCTTCGCAGGCACCGGCGGCAGAAACACCCGCGGCGGAGAAAAAAGAGACCCAGAGTTACACGCTCTCGCCCGAGAAGTATAAAAAAGCCGTGGAGTATTCCCGCGCCGGATACCGGCTGTACTTTATTGACTTTGTGTATGGGCTGGCGGTTCTCTGGGTGATCCTGCGCTTCGGCATCGCCACAAAATTCCGCGACTGGGCGGAAAGCGCTTCCGGCGCCAGGTTTGTTCAGGTGGTGATTTTTGCCCCGTTGCTGATGCTCACTTCCGGGATTCTCGAGCTGCCCACCAGCATCTACGGCCATTCGCTTTCGCTGAAGTACGAGCAGTCTATTCAGCGCTGGGGCTCATGGTTTTGGGACTGGACCAAAACCCAAATCATCGGGCTGATTATCGGAACGCTCCTCATCTGGATCCTTTACGGCGTGATACGGCGCAGCCCGCGCCGCTGGTGGTTCTATTTCTGGCTCTCCGCGCTGCCGATTCTGCTTTTCATTTTGTTCATCAGCCCGGTGGTCATTGACCCGCTCTTTAACAAGTTCGAGCCGCTCGACAAGTCTCATCCCGACCTGGTGACGGCCATTGAAGGGGTCGTTCACCGTGCCGGGATGGACATTCCGCGCGAGCGCATGTTTTTGATGATCGCCAGCCTGAAGACCAATCAAGTCAACGCGTATGTGACGGGGTTCGGCACTTCGAAGCGCGTGGTGGTTCTCGACACGACCATCAAAGACATGGCCACACCCGAAACCCTGTTTGTGTTCGGACACGAAATGGGGCACTACGTCCTGCACCATGTGCGCAACGGTTTTATTTTCATCGCCGGGCTTCTCTTGGTGGTCTTCTTTCTCGGCTTCCACTCCATCCATTGGGCGCTGGGACGCTGGGGCAGTGCCTGGACGATCCGCGGCCCCGAAGACTGGGCTTCACTTCCTGTGTTCCTGCTCGTTCTTTCGGTGATCCTGTTTCTCAGTTCACCCGTTTTCAATGGTTTCAGCCGGTATCAGGAACACCAGGCGGACATCTACGGACTCGAAGTGACCCACGGCCTCTCTCCCAACTCAAGCGAAGTCGCCGCACATGCTTTCCAGGTGCTTGGGGAGGTGGACCTTTCAGACCCGAATCCGTCGGAGTTCATAACCGTCTGGCTGTACAGCCATCCTCCCCTGGCCGATCGCCTGGTGTTTGCGCACACCTATGACCCGTGGTCCAAAGGCGAGCCGCCGCAGTTTGTCAAATGAGGTTAGGTCAGGTCCTGCGTCTTTCGGCCGGCGAATGGTTAGCGGCCTTTTCTCCCTGAGGACGCGACTGCGGCGCGCCGGGCATGTTGGGCGACTTTGTGCCGGTTGCCGCAGACGGCCATCGAACACCAGCGGCGCTTTCCTGTGCGCGAAGCGTCGTAGAAAAACAGGCCACATTGCGGGTTGGCGCAGATGCGCACGGGCGCCTCCGGTCCCTCGGAAATGATTTCTGCCGCCGAGCGTGCGATGGCTGCCAGGAGCCATTCGAGACGCTGCTCGCGGGCCACGAATTGCAGTTGCCAGCGGGCGGAGTTTCGCGCCGTGCTGCTTACTTCCAGGAGTTCCTCGTGGCCGTCGGTTAAACGCAGAATCCGGTTGATCGGATCCACCCAAAGCGGGTCCAGGCGCTTCCGCGTGGCGATGGCTTCAAACGCGGAACGCAGTGAGTCGCGCAACTCCAAAGCGGCCCTGACAACCTCTTGTGTTCCTTCCGGGGAATCTTTTTCCAGTTGCTCAAGGCGGATGGATCGGTCCCTGTCAATCAATCTGGCCGCAAGAAGGAAACCCACCAAATCGTTCCAATGCTCAAGGCCGCCGCCGCGACGATTCGGGGCGGTGTTCGCAAAATCAACGCTCAACCGGCCCCCCAGGATCAGGAAGCGCTTTTGGGATGGAAGGAAAGTGGGGGGATGGGCCGCTCGCTGTTCTTTCTTAGAGTTGTGGTCTAGCATTGTTGCGCTAACCTATTTGCAGCGTGGAAGAGGTTATCACAGAAAGACGGCAAGCGTACGCGGGAATCTCGATCTTCGCAGCAAGATTCAGGTGCCACTGGTTCCACCCGCCGGGCATCAGATATGATTGGCGGGTACCTAGGGGACAAACAATCATGGGAAGACTTGCGGGAGCGCTGGTTGTTCTCGGTGCTGCAGTGTTTGGCGTCCTGCGGACGGGTGGCAGGACTCCTTCTCTCCATGCGGCGCCCGAGATCCAGCAAAGCCCATTTGCGGATACCGGCAAGAAAACCCCCGTGGTCGTGGAGTTATTTACCTCGGAAGGCTGCTCGGATTGCCCGCCCGCAGACGCGCTCCTCGCGCGGCTGGAGCAGACGCAGCCTGTCCCCGGCGTCGAGGTGATCACGCTCGAAGAGCATGTGGACTACTGGGACCACCAAGGCTGGGCCGATCCATTTTCTTCGGCGGACTTTACCCGGCGCCAGAACGAGTATGCCGAGGCGTTCCGCACCTACAGCATCTACACCCCGCAAATGGTGGTGGACGGGCGCACGGAATTTGTCGGCAGCCGCGACGGCGCCGCACGACAAGCGATTGCCGAGGCCGCGCGATCTCCGAAGGTTGCTGTGCATCTGCGTGCCCTCGGGGCCGATAAGTCGGATGTCCCGCTCGACGTACGCATCGAAAAGCTCGCGGGGATCGCAACCGGCAATCGCGCAGAAGTGTTCCTGGCGATCACGGAGAGCCACTTGCATTCGAACGTGGGGGCCGGTGAGAATTCCGGGCGCAAGCTCGATCATAACGGCGTGGTCCGCCGCCTGGAACGCATTGGCAACACCGATGCGCAGCTCGCGGAAGGATTTGCGAGGCAGCCCGTCGTCAAGCTTTCGTCTCATTGGAACCGCTCGAATCTTCGCGCCATCGTGTTCATCCAGGAAAAACCCAGCCGGCACATTCTTGGCGCTGCGGAAATTCCTCTTTCCTGATTTCCGCGGCATTGCAGGGGTGCCTGCGCGCGCACGCGCCCGCGTTCTCTCCTCATGATAGAGTTTGCATCCCTTATGGCGAAGCTGGAACTCAGCGTCGAAATTGGCGCCCCTCCGGACCGCGTGGCGGTGTTTTTTGTCCCGCAGCGCATGCCTTATTGGTATGGCGCCGAGATGGAAGCGCAGTTCGAAGTGCAAGGCGGAGCAGCCGACTTCGCCGCCGGACAGAAGGTGCGGATTACGGGCCATCTGGGCAAGAAAGAAGTTTCGCTTACGGTGGTGGTCACGCGGTTCGAGTTCGGCAGCGTGCTGGAATGGCGCTTTGTGGACGGCTTCGGTGTCAAGGGCTTGCAGCGCTGGGAGATTGTGACCGAGGAAGGCGGAACGCGCATCGTTTTTCGGGATGAATATGAATTGCCCGGCCGCCTGGGACGCGTTTCCGACTGGCTCTTCACGCGCCACGCCGTTCGCGCGCGCGACCGCGAGCATCTTGTCCGCCTGAAGCGCCTCTCCGAGCGCCGCTAGCGGTTTTGCCGCGTCGAGAGTTAGAATCCGCGCGCTGCGTTTGAAGAGAGGCTTTGTAAGTATGAGCACAGTGAACGGCCCGCCTGCTCCGGAACAACCGCCCTTTCAGACAGGAGTGTTCACGAGTTCGGGCCGCGCGGGCGCAATCGCGCGTTTGTTGATTTACCTGGCCATTGCCACCGTGGCCTTCCTTGTATTCAGCACGATCATCGCGATTACATTGCATCCTGAGCCCGCATTCTTCCTGACGCCTCTCGGTCTATTCTTGAATGAGCTTTCGTTCGCGCTCTCCGCCATCGGAGCCGCCGCCATCATGGCGCTGCTCGAGAATCGTCCGCTGGGCTGCTACGGCCTGCCCGGCCGGGAAACCTTTGGCAAACACTTCTGGCAGGGCGCCGCCTGGGGTCTGGCTGAAGTCACCGCGCTCATCCTGGTGATTGCGGCATTTCACGGATACTCCTTCGGGAACATTGCCTTGCACAGCAGAGATCTTGCGCGTTACGCGCTTCTCTGGGGCGTCGCATTCCTGATGACGGGATTCTCCGAAGAGTTCTTGTTTCGCGGATACGTGCAGTACACGCTCGGCAGCGTCATCGGATTCTGGCCCACGGCAGTTTTGGGGTCGGCAGGATTCGGAGCCTTTCACTTATACAATCAAGGTGAAAGCTGGGCCGGAGCAGCCGGCGTGGTGACCATCGGAATGTTCTTCTGCCTCACGCTGCGGCGAACGGGGAGTCTCTGGTTCGCCGTGGGAATGCACGCCGCATTTGATTTCGGCGAAACCTTTCTCTACTCGGTTCCGAACAGCGGCTTCGTGGGTCAGGGCCATCTTTCGAATGCCTCGCTTCACGGCCCGGCGTGGCTTACCGGGGGCACGGTCGGTCCCGAGGGCAGCGTATTCAGCTTCCTGACTATGGCGCTCCTGTTTGTGTTGTTCGCGCGCTTCTATCCTGCCAAGGCGAAGTCCCAGCTGGGCTAAACAGCTATCTGGGAGACTACTCGACAATCACTCGAAGGAACTTCTTTTTCCCTGCGCGAAGGAGAAACTCACCGGCTCGGCTGAGGTCCATCTGTTTGCGTACGTCTTTTGTCCGCACGCCGTCAATTTCCACGCCGCCTTGCTCGATCAGACGTTCCGCCTCGCTGCGCGACGCGGCCATCCCCAACTCGACGAGCAATGCCGAAAGCTTCCTCGCTTCGCCTCGTGCCAGCTTGCGGACCGGCGCGTCTTCAGGCGCTTTGCGCTCGCGGAAAACGCGCTGGAATTCCTCCCCGGCTTTTTTTGTGGCGGCTTCGCCATGGAAGCCTGCAACAATCACGTGCGCGAGCTGCGTCTTCGCGGCCATCGGATGCATCGCGCCGGTGCGGACATCCTCGCGCAGGCGCTCGATTACCGGCTGCGTGAAATCGGTCAACAGCTCGTAATAGGACCACATCAATTCATCGGAAATCGACATCAGCTTCCCGAACATCACGCCGGGCGGCTCGGTGATGCCCACGTAGTTGCCCAAGCTCTTCGACATTTTTCGTTCGCCGTCAAGCCCCACCAGAATCGGCATGGTCATGCACACCTGCATTTCCTTGCCATATTCGCGCTGAATTTCCCGGCCGATGAGCAAATTGAACTTCTGCTCCGTTGCGCCCAACTCGACGTCTGCCTCGAGAACCACTGAATCGTAGGCCACCAGCAGCGGGTAGAGCAGCTCGTGGACGGAGATGGGTTGGTTCTTTGCCAGGCGCGAGCGGAAATCTTCCCGCTCGAGCATCCGCGCAAGGCGATATTTCGCGCACAGCTTGACCATTTCGTGTCCGGTGAGCTTGTCGAGCCAATCGTTGTTGTAACGAACTTCCGTCTTCTTGGGATCAAGGATCTTGAAAACCTGGTCGAGATAAGTCTTGGCGTTGGCCTGAACCTCCGCGCGCGACAGCGGCGGGCGCGTCTCGGACTGACCCGTCGGATCGCCCACCATGGCCGTAAAATCGCCAATCAGGAAAACCACGGTGTGGCCCATTTCCTGAAAGTGTTTGAGCTTGCGGATGACCACCGTGTGGCCCAGATGAAGATCGGGGGCCGTGGGATCCACGCCAAGCTTCACGCGCAGCGGCTTGCCGGTGGCGCGCGATTTCTCGAGCTTGGCGCGAAACTCATCTTCCGGAATGATTTCGGAAACGCCCTTTCGCAACAAGGTCAGTTGCTCGTCTACTTCTTTGAATGCGTGCTTGGCTTTTGTCTTGGGCATAGTGGATGGCGAAGAGGAAGTCCTGTGTCTCACGTCAGCAGCACGCGGCGGCCCTCAATGCGGTAGCGCCCTTCGAGGACGATGCGCACGGCTTCGGAATAGATCCGGTGCTCCTCCTTCAGAATCCGCTCCGAGAGAGATTCTACCGTGTCTTTGTCGAGAACGGGGACGGCCGCTTGCAAAAGAATCGGTCCGGCGTCGAGATTCTCGTCCACGAAGTGCACCGTACAACCGGAGACCTTGGCGCCGAATTCCAGCGCCTGGCGCTGAGCTTCGAGGCCCGGAAATGCCGGCAGAAGCGAGGGATGAATATTCAAGATGCGATTAGGAAACGCGGCCACAAAATACGGCGAAAGCAGGCGCATATACCCGGCCAGGCAAACCAGGTCTACACCTTTTTGCTGGAGCACCCGGGCCACCTGGCGGTCATAAGCCTCCCGTTCCAAGCCCTTTGAAGGGATGACGCGCGCATCCAGGCCGCGCCGCTTGGCGCGCTCGATCCCGGGAGCGCCCTCGCGGTTGCTAATGACGACGGCGATTTCCGCGCCGGGAATGCGTCCGGCGGAAACGCTTTCCGCCAGCGCCTCAAAGTTTGAGCCGCGCCCGCTCAGCAGCACGCCAATGCGCTTCAGCATAAGCAACGTACGCTAGCACAGGCGCGCTGCGCCACCAAACAGCGAACGGAATGATCCTGCGGGGACACGGCTCGCCGTTACGGCTGTGTCCTTGCAGGCTTCTTGAAAATATCTTCCGGGGAAGTTCTCAGCTTTGCGGCTTGGGAGGGAATTCGGCAAAGATGATGAAGTGCCCCGCGGGATCCTTCACGCCAATCTCCCGGGAACCGTAAAAAGTCTTGCGTTCAGGCAGAGCCAACGCAACGCCTTTCATAGCGGCGATGATGGGGTCCAATTTTTCGACTTCGATGAAGAGAAAGGTCGGCCCCTTCCGGGCCATCTGCGCGATTGCCGGAGCGTCCTTCTCCTGGCTTGCGAACGTCTGGTACATGATTTCCGTTCCGTCCTTCTGAAGCATCACGAACCCGATCTTGTTTCCATCCGGCACTTGCGCCGCGTTGGCGAACCCCATGCGCTCGGTCCAGAATTTCAGGCACGGCTCGATCTCTTCCACATAGAGCACCGGGGTAATTCTCTTCACGTGAATCATGTTTGCCTCCGTATTGGATTTCGGCTGCGCCAGAGCAAGTCCAGCCGTCACTGCCAGGCCTGCCAGAACCACGATCATTTGTTTCACCATCACATTTTCTCCTTGACTTCCCGGATGTCTCTTAGTAGTCTCATTGAGACTAGCGAAAGGTACGGCAAGCCCGCGCACTCTGTCAAGGAGAAAATGATGACTGCTACAAGCCGCCGTCTCGAAGACTTGATTTCCGTGGGCCCTGCTTTCCTGCGCGATTTCGAGTTGGTGGGGATTCGCTCGGTTCCGCAGCTTGCGCGGGCCAATCCGCGGAAGCTTTACGAAACGCTGTGCCGCGTCACCGGCCAGCCTCACGACATCTGCTGTCTCGACGTTTTCTCTGCCGTGGTTGCCCAGGCGCGCAATCCGCGGCTTCCTGCGGAGCAGTGTCAATGGTGGTATTGGAGCCGGCGGCGGAAAGCGGCAGAGAAAACATCCCGGAAAGCGAAATGAGACGCGTTGCGAAAGCCAAGCGCCCGGGGCTTACGACGCCGGATCTTGTTTTGATGAGCCTGCTCGCAGAACGGCCGATGCACGGTTATCAGGCCAATCTCGAACTCGAGCGCCGGGAAATCCGCGATTGGGCGGATATTTCCCGGCCGCAGGTCTATTATTCGCTTAAAAAATTGCTTCGCAGCGGGTTCATCCGCGCCGCAAAATCTCGCGACCCTGCCGCGGGTCCCGAGCGAACCGTGTTTGCCACCACGGCCAGCGGCAGGGCGGCGCTGGCCGCAGCTCTCGAGCGCTCGGAGTGGACGACCCAGCGCGACCGCCCGCCGTTCCTTACCTGGATCGCACTCTCGTGGCAGGCACGGCCGGGAACGTTTCGCAAGCAGATTCGCCGCCGCCACGCATTTTTGGAAAAGGAACTGGCGCGGGAAACGGCCACTCTACAGAGCGTCAAAGCGGAAGTGGGCCATTCGTACCATGAAGCGGTCTGGATGATCAGCCTCATCATGGATCAGTTTGAGCTGGAGCTTCGCTGGCTGCGGAAGCTGGGGCGCGAACTCCCTCTGCGGGGGCCTGCGCGCCATCCGGAGTACGCGCCCGCTGGAGAGCGTCCACGTAAGTCGAAGATGTAGCTCGAACTTCTGAACGAAAGAGATTTCTTAACACCACACGAAAACTGAACACCGAATGCTTGCCCGCAAATGTCGGTGACTATGTGGATCATGCTAGTCAGAACGCGGCTGGTCGCTTCTTCGCAGAGGCCTTGCCTATTTTCACGTCGAATTGTACCGGCAACTTTTTCGGCGGGTAACAGGCATTGTTGTCACACGCCTGGTACTTGAATTCACCATGAACGGAGTAAGTTCCAGCAGGAGCGTTGGCCTGCCGAATAATCACCGCTTTGATGACCACGTCCCCGGTATAAACACTGAGCTTCTGTGTCGGGTCAAAAGGAAAGCTCTTCAATTGTCCGGCAGGGTACTGGAGTTTTGCGATGACTAAGCCCGGCGGAGGCGAAAAGCTCAAGCTCGTGGGAATCAGTTCTTCTGCCGTCGGGTGGTTGGAGTTGATATGGTATCCGCTCTTTACGTGAAATGTGAATTCCACGGGAGCAGTACGCCCCTGAATTACGGTGACGGTATCAAGCGGCTCGAACTCGACATAGGTGCGGCTCTGGGAGCTCCCTTGTCGGGCAAGAAGCAGCCCGCACAGAAGGGGCGTGAGCGCTGCCGTTGCTGCCAGTAGTCTGCGAGTCATCATGGCAAGTCTGCTCCGGAAAGTAACGCGCAGAGATTCAGCTTAGATCTCCCGAATAGACCACGCGGTCCTTGTGCGGTGCGGCGCGTTCGATGCGTCCGATGCAGAAGAATTTCTCACGGCGATGCTTAAGTTCCGCTTCCACTTTGGCGAGATGATTCGGCGGAATGACCAGGATCATGCCCACGCCGAGATTGAAGGTTTTCAAGAGCTCCTCACGCTCCATCTTTCCAAGCCCGGCGAGATAATGAAAGATCGCCGGCACGGGCCACGAGCCTAGCTCGATCACCGCCTGGGTCGTGGTGGGAAGCACGCGAGGCAGGTTGCCGGAGATGCCGCCGCCGGTGATATGGGCCAGCGCGGAAAGCCATCCGCGCGCCACGATTTTTTTCAGGGCCGATGCATAGCAAAGATGCGGCTTCAGAAGTTCCGCGCCAATTTTGTTTTGCACTTCGGCGACGTAGGTATCCGGCTTCAGCTTGGCGATCTCGAAAACAAGTTTTCGAGCCAGCGAATAGCCGTTGGTGTGCAGCCCGGCCGACGGGAGCGCAAGAAGGACATCGCCCGCGCGGACTTCTTTCCCGGTCAGAATGCGCTTGCGTTCCACGGCGCCAACGATAAATCCGGCAAGATCATATTCGCCCGGCCGGTAGAAGTCCGGCATCTCCGCCGTCTCCCCACCGATAAGCGCGCATCCCGCTTGTTTGCAAGCCCGGCTCATTCCTTCGACTAACTGCTCGACCACCGCCGCGTCGAGCTTGCCCATTGCAAGGTAGTCGAGGAAAAACAGGGGCTCGGCGCCCTGGCTGAGGATGTCGTTGATACAGTGATTCACCAGGTCCGCGCCGACGGTCGAATGCACACCCATGGCCATGGCGATTTTCAGCTTCGTGCCGACTCCGTCCGCGCTGGACACCAGCACCGGATCCTTCCAGCGCTTGCGGTCGAGAGCAAAAAGCGCACCGAAGCTGCCGATGCCCCCCAGCACGCCGGGCGTGAACGTGCGTCCCGCCAGGCGGCGGATGCGCTGCTTGGCGTCGTCGGCGACGGCGACATCGACTCCTGCGTCGGCGTATTTCACGGATGGGTCCGCATTCTTCCCAATAGGAGGCTGGAAATGAATCGCTGATATAGGTCAGAACGTCCGGAACAGCCGGCTCCAGCGCACCAGGCGCGGATGGACCAACGCTCGCGCGTAAGCGAGGATGCGCTCGCGAATCTGACCGGAGTCCCAGGCGCCCGAAGGTGCCACCACTGACATGTAAATTACCACCGGTGTGCCGATAATGGCGGACCGCGGCACAAATCCCCAATAACGGCTGTCGTAGGAATTGTCGCGGTTGTCGCCCATCACAAAGTAATTCCCGGGCGGCACCACCAGTTCCCCGCCTGCGACGTGCTCGCGGATGTGACGGGCCCATTCCGCATGCAAATTGCCGGGCAGAGGGCCTTTGCTGGGCGGCGGAAAATTCTCCCCGAAGCCGTCATATCCCCCGAAGTCATGCACCACGTAGGGCTCGTTCAGCTTCTTTTCGTTCACGTACACCTGCTGGTCCACAATCTTGATTCTGTCGCCGGGAATCCCGATCACGCGCTTGACCAAGTCCGGCGAATCGGGATTGAACGGCGGGCGGAAAATCACCACCTGCTGGCGCTGCGGGTCGCGCCACAGCGACACATGCCAGTTTGTGAAGGGGACGCCGGCGTCGTAGCCGACGCGGCTCATAATCAGGTGGTCGCCGATCAGCAGCGTGTTTTCCATGGAACCCGAAGGAATCACGCGCGCCTGACCCAGCGTTCCGTTAATCAGCAGAAATGCCAGCGCCACCCACATCCACGCTACCACTTCGCGGACGACCTTCCGGCGCAGCGGGAGATTCTCTTCTTTTTTGTTTTCAGCCTTCACGATTCACCGCCACCGGAGCGGGTGCAGGTTTCTCGTCGTTGCGCGGCGCGGGAAAAGGGTCGGTTGCGCGCCGCCCCTGACTCTCTTTGTGATGCACTTCGAGCTGCACCAACTCGGTCGGATAAATGCCCGTATAACAGGACGTGCAGAATTTTCCTTCCGTGTCGCCGACGGCCTGCTTCAAACCGGTCATGGAAAGATAGCCCAGTGAGTCTGCGCCGACAAACTTGCAGATCTCTTCCGGCGAGTGCGAGGACGCGATCAACTCCTCGCGCGTCGGCGTGTCCACGCCGTAGTAGCACGGCGAAATCGTCGGCGGACAACTGATGCGCAAGTGCACCTCGCGCGCGCCCGCTTCGCGCACCATGCGCACGATCTTGCGGCTGGTGGTGCCGCGCACAATGGAATCGTCCACCAGCACGATGCGCTGGCCCGCCAGCACCTCGCGCACCGGGTTGAGCTTCAGCTTGACGCCAAAATCCCGGATGGCCTGCGTCGGCTCGATGAACGTGCGCCCCATATAGTGGTTGCGGATGAGCCCCATGCGAAACGGAATTCCCGAGCCCAGCGCATAGCCGATCGCCGCGGGGACGCCGGAATCGGGCACAGGCACAACGATGTCTGCGGCAGCGGGATGCTCTTTCGCCAGCAGACGCCCCAGGGTTTCGCGGCTGTGATTCACCGAGCGGCCGAAGATCTGGCTGTCGGGGCGCGAGAAATAGACATGCTCGAAAATACAGTACTGGTGCGGCTTTTCCGGCGCAAAGCGGATGGATTCCACTCCTACGGACGAGATACGCAGCATTTCGCCCGGTTCCACTTCGCGCACATACTCCGCGCCGAGCAAATCGAAGGCGCAAGTTTCCGAGGCCACCATCCACACCGGCCCCAGCCGCCCGAGACTGAGCGGGCGGAAGCCGCGCGGGTCGCGGATGGCATAGAGTTCGTCGCGCGTCAGGATCAGCAGCGAGTAAGCGCCTTCCACCTGGTTGAGCGCGTCGCCGATGGCTCCGGAAAGATTCCGTGCCGCGCTGCGCGCGATCAGATGCACGATCACTTCGGTGTCGCTGGTGGTCTGAAAGATCGAGCCGCGGTGTTCGAGCTTGCGGCGCCATTCGCCGGCGTTGGTCAGATTGCCGTTGTGGCCCAGCGCGAGCTTCCCCTTGTTGCAGTCAATCAGGATGGGCTGGCAGTTGTTGAGCGAGGTATCGCCGGCCGTGGAATAGCGCGTGTGGCCGAGCGCGGAATCGCCGGGAAGTTTGGCGAGCACATCGGGCTTGAAAATCTCCTCGACCTCGCCCATGCAGCGATGGGTGTGCAGGTTGACGCCGTCGCTCGACACGATGCCAGCCGACTCCTGGCCGCGGTGCTGCAGCGCGTACAAGCCGAGGTAGGTGAGCTTCGACGCTTCCGGATGGCCGAATACGCCGAAGACGCCGCATTCGTCGTGAAAGTGGTCGTCGAGCAGTTTGTTCGGGTCAATCATTTTGATTGAAGCGTCCGTTCGAGCGAGTTGGCCCAGGCGTCGCGCAAGGCGGCGACACGATCACGAATCACAGATTGCCC
>DASQHY010000030.1:0-26946 GCA_035631855.1 Candidatus Acidiferrales bacterium | reverse complement strand
CCCGCCAACTCCGTAGCCAGCGCCCCGTCGGAGCTCCGCCACACCCAGCCGTCCGCGATTGACCACGCCTGCGCAAAACCAGCCCTGGCTTATCGAGTCTTGGTCAAATCCCTCCGTCCGCTGTGGCATACTCTGCCGAACGGCCGCGAGGCATCCATGAATGTGAAAGACTTCCGCCGGATTGCCCTTAGCTTCAAAGGCGCCGAAGAGAGTTCCCACATGGGCAACCCGGACTTCCGTGTGGGTGACAGGATTTTTGCCACACTGGCCTCGGCAAAACAGGGCTACGGCAACCTGATGCTCACGCCCGAGCAGCAGGCCGCGTTCGTCGAAGAACTTCCCGAAGTTTTTCTTCCCATCCCAGGCGGATGGGGAAGCATGGGCGCGACCCATATCCGCCTGGCCGCCGCGAATGAGGATGTCTTGACCGGCGCCTTACATACCGCCTGGAAACTCCGCGTCGAGAAGAACGCCAAGTCGGGCAAGAAGGCCCGCTCTCGCCGTCCGCGGTCTTCGCGCTCTCAGTGACGAGTGATTCCGGAAGTTGCGTTGCCGCCGCCCGGTCACCAGATCCTTACGCGTTCAGGCGGGGCAAGGTAGAGCTTCTCTCCAGGTTGGACACCGAATGCCGAGTACCACGCGTCGATGTTGCGGACCGTAGCTGCGCGGTACCGCGACGGGGCGTGCCCGTCAACCATGATTTGCTGGCGGAGCGAAGCTTCACGCGCTTTTGATCCCCAGTTCTGTCCGAAGGCAATGAAGAATTGCTGGTCGCCGGAGAAGCCGTCCTGTGCGGGTACGGTCTTGCCCGCTAGTGAGGCGCGGTACCCATCGTACGCGGCAGAGATGCCGGCTACGTCGGCGATGTTTTCTCCGAGCGTTTGCTTGCCGTTCACGAAAAGATCGGGAAAGGGTCTATAGGCGTCGTACTGCGCGGCGAGCTTCGCGGTGGCGGCGTCGAAATGCGCGAGGTCCGCGGGTGTCCACCAGTTGCGCACGCGCCCTTTGGAGTCAAACGCGCTGCCCTGTGTGTCAAACGTATGGCTGATTTCGTGCCCGATGACGGAGCCGATGGCGCCATAGTTAACCGCGGCCGGGGCCTCGGGATCGTAGAAGGGCGGCTGGAGGATTGCGGCGGGAAAGTTGAGAGAGTTGTGGAGCGGCAGGTTGACGGCATTGACCGTTTGGGGAGTCATCACCCATTCCTTGCGATCCACCGGATGGCCGAGTCGCGCGACTTCGTGGTGATAATCAAACAGGCTGGCGCGCCAGAAGTTCCCGAAGATATCATCCGCCTTGACTTCGTATGTGGAGTAGTCGCGCCAGGTCTCTGGGTAGCCGATGCCGACATAAAGAGTGCTGAGCTTGGCTTGGGCTTCAGCCTTGGTCGCCGGATCCATCCAGGAAAGCGCATCAATACGCCTTCGGAAAGCGGCAATGATGTTCGCCACCATGGCTTGGGCCTGGGCCTTGGCTTCGGGCGGGAAATAACGCTGCGCGTAGATTTGCCCGACGGCGTCGCCGAGCAGCCCGTTCACCACACCGACGCCGCGCTCCCACCGCGGCCGCTGTTGCGGCGTGCCGGAGAGTGTTTTACCGAAGAAGGCGAAACGCTCATCAGCGAGCGCCTTCGGGAGGACCCCGGCGTAGGCGTCAATCAGATGGAACGCCAGCCAATCTTTCCACGTGTCCAGCGCGATGGAAGCAACCAGAGCTGACTCACCGATGAACGCAGCTGGCTGCCAGACGATAAAGCTGGCTTGATTACGGAGGCTGGCACCCCGAAAGTACTCTGCCCAGTCCAGGCCGGGAGCTTTGGCGGCAAAGTCGGCCTGCTTCCAGGTGTTGTTGGCCTTGTGGATGTCTTCGCTCTCCGCCAGACTGAGATGTTTTTCCGCGATAGCGTGCTCCAACTCGACGATGTGCTCGGCGCGGGCATCCGTGTCAGTGAATCCCGCAAGCTTGAGCGTGGCGGAAATGTGCGCCTGATATTTGGCGCGGAGGTCGCGCATACGGTCGTTGTCGGCGAGGTAATACTCGCGGTCGGGCAGTTGCAAGCCGCCTTGCAGCAGATACGCGGCATAGTGTTCAGAGTCGTCAAAACCGGGCGCGACCCACAGTCCGAAAAGGTTGGGGGTATGATAGTTCGTGTTGTTTAGTGCGTCCACGTCAGATCGGAGGCTTTCACCCAAGGCTCGGGCCAATTCGTGCCGGTTGTGGATGGCGGCAATGGCTTCGAGGTGCGCGCGAAGCGGGGCGAGACCCTTGGCTTCGATGGCCGCCTCGTCCATGTAGGAGTTGTAGAGGTCGGCGATTTTGCGTCCGCTGGAACCCGCAGGCCCCCTGGCCTTGGCTGCTTCTTCAATCACACTGGCGGTACGCTTGTTCGTCAAGTCGTCAAGCCTCGTGAAGACGCTGACTCTGCCGCGGTCGGGCGGAATTTCGGTCCGGCTAATCCATTCACCGTTGGCGTATTCATAAAAATCGTCCCCCGGCTTGACCGAGGTCTCCATGTTGGCGACGACGATGCCGTGGGTATCTTGTTTTGGCGCGTCCTGTGTCGGGGCGGCCAGCGGAGCGAGCGCCAAAAGAGCGCAGGCTGCGGCGGACGCAAGGGCGCGGCACGCGAAGTTGCATGTGAGTTTCATATCTACGACTCCAAGACAGCCGCGCCTGAGGAACGCAGCCGGAAGGAATTAGACAGCAACGAACCAAGAGGGTATCACGGCCCCTATCTTCGTTGGCAGACTTCCTGCGGCATGGGCGAGTGATAACGCGGATTTGGCCGTCCCGAAATCGGCCTTGACCACATTTGCCGATTGGAGTAGGATTCGTAAGTTGCAATAGTCAGGAGCTGCTAGGGAACCGCAAGAGAGCCGCAGAGAACGCCACTCGAAAGATTCCGACGCCTGGAAGGATTTGTGAAGGGTCGGGACGCAGTCAGGAAGCACGGAACACTAGAAAATGGCCACCAGTCGCCTCAGAACGGCCCAAAGCTACCCGTATGCCTGCTCGATTGGCCTCTTCGTCCAACTTCCTCCCTCTGACCTCCCAAGCATCGCGGGACACGAGCCACGCATCCTGAATTCATCTCTGAATTACACACTGCGTAAACCACATCAAAGCCGAGTCTTCGCCCGTAAGTCCTTTAGAATCCGCTCTTACGAAAAATGCGCCTGTAACTCCTTTAGAATCCGCTCTTACAAAAACAAAGGACTTAAAGTACCTGTAGAATCATACTCTTACAAAAAACATAGGGGGGAGGGGTCTCTGGTAGCACAGGCTTCAGCCCTGTGTCCGCGGGACCCGGTATTCCCCGTGTGTCCCCCCTCCCGTCGAAATAATTCACTGCGCCGGATTTCGCGTTTCCGCTTTCGCGTTTCGAACCTCACCGCTCACCCACCAATCACGAGCCACGGATCACGGAACACGGGCCACGCAACTCGGCTTTCGCGTTTCGACTTTCACCAAAACCGTGACACAATGAACAAAGCCATGCCCAACGAGCCCCGCGACATTCAGAAGCTCACTTTGCCCAACGGCCTCGTGGTCATTTCCGAGACCATGCCCCACGTCCGCTCCGTCTCTGTGGGCATTTGGATGCGCACCGGCTCGCGCCGCGAAACTCCCGGCCAGAACGGCATCGCCCACTTCATCGAGCACATGGTCTTCAAGGGCACCGAGCACCGTAGCGCGGAAGACATTGCGCGTTCCATTGACTCCATCGGCGGAATGCTCGACGCCTTCACCGCCAAGGAAATGACCTGCTTCAACGCCAAAGTTCTCGACGAGCATCTTCCCATCGCCTTCGAAATTATTTCCGATCTCGTGTTGCGGCCTCGCTTTGACGACCAGGACCTCGGCAAGGAAAAGCAGGTGGTTCTCGAAGAAATCAAGATGGAACTGGACAATCCCGATTACCTGGTCCACGAACTGTTCACCCAGGGCTTCTGGCCCGACCATGCGCTCGGCCGCCCCATCCTCGGCACTCCCGAAACGGTGCGCAGTTTCAATCGCGACTCTCTGTTTTCCTGTTACCGCCCCTGGTACGCCCCGGACAACATGGTCATCACCGCCGCGGGCCATCTCGAGCACGGGCGTTTGGTCGAGCTTGTCGAAAAAGAATTCGGCGGCATGCCCGCCTCCGGTTTCTCCCGCCACCCGGACGCGCCCTCTCCCCAGGCGCCCATTCGTCTCGAGAAAAAGCGCGATCTCGAGCAGGTGCACATCTGCATCGGCGTGCCTGCGTATCCCATGGCGCACGAGCGCCGCTTTGCCGCCGCGGTGCTCAACAACATTCTCGGCGGCGGCATGTCTTCGCGGCTGTTTCAGAAAATTCGCGAGCAGCAGGGCCTGGCCTACGCCGTCTTCAGCGAGCTAAGCCCTTATTCCGACACCGGCATGCTCACCATCTACGCCGGAACGGCCGGGGAAACCGCGGCCAAGGTTGTGGACATGGTGGCCGCCGAATTCCGCGCCATCAAGGAATCGCCGGTCAGCGAAGAGGAATTGCGCCGCGCCAAGGACCATCTCAAGGGCTCCCTGATGCTTTCGCTCGAGTCTACCAGTTCGCGCATGTCCAATCTCGCCCGCCAGGAAATGTATTTCACCCGCTTCTATACGCTCGACGAGCTGCTCGTCTCCATCGAAGAAGTCACCCGCGAGGAATTGCAATCCATCGCTCGCGAATTCTTCCGCACCGATCAGATTGCCGTCACCGTGCTCGGCAATTTGAACGGCTTCTCCCTCACCCGCGACCGCCTCGCCTGCTGACCGCTTAGGAAAAATCAAATGACGCTCGCCTGCGCTTTCTCATTGACGCCGGAGCAGCGCTTTGCCATCATCCAGGAATCGCGAGGAGGGCTCCAATCGGACTGCGCGTCTCGATTTTGGCGTCGGGAAGCTCGGGCAACTGCACCTTGCTCGAAACCCAGCATACGCGCCTCCTGGTGGACGCCGGACTCGGCAAGCGCGAAACCCTCGCGCGGCTCGCCGCTATCGAGAATAAGCCCAGCCGCCTCGACGGCATCCTCATCTCCCACGAGCACATCGATCATTGCAACGGCTTGCCGCAGATGCTGGGAATGTGGCGCGCGCCCGTTTACCTCACCGAGCCGACGCACTTCGAGCTGCGGCGCATTCTTCCGGACATCCTGGGCAAGCGCATGGACCGCGTCGAGATAATTTTCGCGGGCCAGCGCTTCCAGGTGGGCGACATCGAAGTGTCCGCGTTTGCGATTCCCCACGATGCGGTGGATCCCGTGGCGTTTACGTTTCGCGCGGGCGGCGTCAAAGTCGCCATCGTCACCGACCTCGGCTATCTTCCCGCGCTCGTGAAGCATCATCTGCGCGATTCCGATTGCCTGATCCTGGAATCCAATCACGATCTGGAAATGCTCAAGGTCGGTCCGTATCCCTGGCACGTCAAGCAGCGCGTCTTGAGCCGCACCGGCCATCTTTCCAATCACACCGTCAGCGAGTTTCTCGCCGATACCGACGGCTTCGATGGCCGCGCGCAATATTTGGTGCTCGCGCATCTTTCCGAGCAGAACAACAATCCCGACCTCGCGCGCATCTCAGCAGAAGAGGCGCTCAATCGCCGCTCGTCCGACGCGGCGTTCCAGGGCGAGTTGCATATCGCCTCCCAGCGCATCCCGCTCCGCCCCCTGGAGCTTTAGGACTCCTTCCATGGCCGACATCGTTCGCTCTCGATTCCGCCGCGAGATTCCCATCCTTGTTTTTTGCTCCATGGCAGCATGGGTTCTCTGCTTCCGCGCTTTCCCGCAGAATCAGCCTACGGATGCTGCGGAAGTCTCCCGCAATCTTCTCTATCTCGCGCCCAATCGCATCGAGAGGGGTCCATCGAAAGATGAACCAGAAACGTTGTTTGCCGCAGAATGGTTCGTCTATCGGTATGTCGAGCGGCGGGGATGGCAGGTCTCGGCCAGCAAGGACACTTCCTCGAAGACCGCGCCCGAGCGCAAAGCAAAGCGCACCGTAGAGTTTCTCGGCGAGAGCTACACCCTCACGCCGGCTTCCGATGACGACCGCGCCACACTCACGCTGAGCCGTGAGGGCGAAACCGAGCCCTTGGTCATGGCGGTTCTGTGGTCGCGGGATGAGCTTGCGGAAGCCTGGCTGCCGTTTCTGCAACGCGAGCGCAAGGAGCTTACGCGCGCATCTCTTCAGCAGGATTTGGAGGTCGGCGATGCCGTGATCACCTCCGTAGAGGCGCAGGGCGACTCGCTCTGGGTGGCGCTGGGCCATTCTGTAGGGGAAGGGGAGCTTGGCCTCGGCAGCGTGGTCCGCTATTCTCCCAAGACCAAACAGGCAAGGGTGTTCCATCCGCCCGCGCTCGCCACCTGCGACGTCACCCATCTGATCTCGTACGGAGCCGGCGAGATCCTCCTGGGAACGCGCCGCCAGCATGAAGGCACGATTTCCCCCTGCGCTGGACTCGTGATGCTGGACGCGGCAAATGGTCAGGCGCAAAGCGTTGGTCCAACTTCGAGGGGTATTGTGACAGCACTGGGCGCAACGGATCGCGTGTGGGTCGCTACCGATTCGACGATTTGCGGTGGAGCGCCTGAAGGTGCGTGGCAATGTGCGCGGGTTGTTCCAAAGGTTCACCTCATGGCAGAAACTCCGGCGAGCAATCTTCCGGGTGACAAACCCAGCGGGAAGCTCGCCGCCGGTGATTACGAAGTGCTGTGGGCCAATGCCGGGTTTCTGGAAGTGGCGACGAAGGATTCACTGGATGCCTGGCTCGCGGAAGATGATTTCAGGGACCTGGTGGCGCGCCGTTTCGACGCGGAGCCATACAAACTGCTCAACACAGGGAACGGCGGGCCCGCGCCCGTGCGCCTGCTGACCAAGCCGGGCGGCGATCCGCTCGGCGGCGCGCTGGTGTTCCGCGCGCCACTGGAAAAACTTCCCACTCCGCAAAGCGCGCCCCCGGGATGGGTGCGGGTCCGCGCTCGCATTGCCTGGATTGATCGCGGCGACTTGGAAGTGGTCCCCGCCCTGCAACCTCTTGCCGGCAAGGAGACTCCCTAAAGGAAAGTTTCTCTCGCAGAGAAAGCCTTTCAGTGCGAGAGAATCTCTTCGAAAAATTGCAGTGCGCGCGGATCGTTGGATTGCCCGAGCCAGAACATGGCCTGCTTGCGCACCGCCGGATTGCGGTTGTTGCGCGCCACTTCGATCAGCTTGGGAACGCCGTCGTCCTTGGGCATCTGGCTGAGCGCAAACACCGCCTTCTTCTTCACTTCCGTGTTGGGGTCGTTTTCGATGGCGTCGGTGATCGCCCCCGCGGCTTTCTTGCCCGCCTTCTGAGCCAGCCAGAAAAGCGCTTGCCCGCGCACATGCGCGCTGGAATCCTCGCGGGCCATGCGGATCATCTCGTCCACCGCTCCTGGCTCGCGGCTGACCGACAATGCAAACGGCACGTGCGCGCGCACGGTGTCGCTCGGGTCGGAATGCGCCATGGTCTTGAGGACCGCCAAACCGGCTTTGCCGCGCGCTTCGCCGAGCCAGAAGGCCACCTGCTTGCGCAACTCGTCGGGATGGCCGGGCGCGGCGAGGGATTCGAGCGCGCCAGCGTCGGCGTGCAGCGCAATCGCCGCGATGGCGCCATGCATCCTGCGTCTTGCATCGCGGTCGTCGGCGTTTGTCCCGGTCACGTATCCCGCGAGCAGCGCGACACTCTCCGCCGGGCGTACGCCGGTCAACCATGTAAGGGGCAAGCCTCCGGCATCCAGCTCGCAATCCTCGGAAAACACGCGGATGCGCTCAACAGCAGAGTCTCTTACGCGAAACAATATGGAGATGCGGCTGCCGCCCTCGAGATTAACGCGATGGGAATCGCTGGAGCTGATGCTAATGCCGTTGTCGCTGCCGCTTTCCCGACGGCAGCGCCCGCAGCCATAAGCCATGCCATCGCTGTACATGCCGCAGCACATGGTGCGGTCTCCCGGCACTTCCGGAACGGCGTAGGCGATCCAGGCCGGACCCGGCGTGCGAGCGACCAAGGCTCGGAAGTCGCTCTCCAGCGGACCCTGTACCGCGCGCGTTTCGAGTTTGGCATTGACCACACGAGGCTGGCCTCCGTTGGAGGGGTTCGCCGTTTGTGCGCTGCTCCGCGCCGTGTGACTCAAACTCAGCAAGAAAAACAAAACGAACATCAGCGGTCGTTTCATGGCGCACCTACTTTTGGTTCAGAATTTCCATCAAGAAGTCGGTCGCTTCTTTCGAACCCATCAAGGAAAGCTTCGAGACCGCTTCCTTCTTGAGTTCGGAATCGGTTTCTTTCCGCGCGACGGCGATCAACGCTTTGGCGTTTCCTTGCAGGAAAAAAGCGTTGAGCACTTCCCTGCGGATGGAGCGTTCTTTTTCGTTGGTATAGATCTCCGTCAGCGCCTCGGAACTTCCGCTGCCCATCAGCCCGAGGTTGCGGATGGCGGTGCGGCGCATTTCGGGATCTTTGTCCGTGCGCGCAACTTCCAGAAGTTTGGAAGAGCCCCCACCGAGGAAGAACGATTGCAGAATCTCCCGCTTTACATCCGTCGAGGATTCACTCTGGTAAAGCTGCTGGAGTTCGGATTGCGAGCCCATCAGGCCGAGCTGCCGGATGGCTTCGCGGCGGACCTCGGCGTCCTTTTCCCCTTTGGCCGCTGCAAAGATGCGGTCTTTTTCGCCGGACAGCATGAAGGCGCGGAGGATGGCGCGCTTCACGCCCGCATCCGCCGTGGAAGCGTAAATGTCCGAAAGCTCCTGGCGGCTCGCAGATCCGCCATACAGGCCAAGGGATTCGATGGCCTTGCGTTGCAGCTCCGGGGCTTGCTGACCACGGGCGATGCGTCCAAGGATTTCGCGCGCCTTCGACGAGCCGCTCTGCGAAAGCACGAACAGTGCTTCGCGCTTTTGTTTGGGAGTGCTATTGCCAGCGAGCACTTTTTCGAGCATGGGCGCCGCGCGCTCCGGATCGCTGTTCATCAAGCCGCGGATGGCCAGCAGTTTCAGCTCCTCGTTGTCGAAACTTTCCGGGGGCACGGATGTGCCGGAGGACTGCCGGACTTCCACCTCGAGCGCTTTGCCGTCCTTGACCCAGCGGCTTTGGGGAAACCGGCGGTACAACTCGCTGAGCGAAGCCACCGCGGCATCGCGCCGGCCGAGTTTTCGCTCGGCCCAGGCTTTCCAATAGAGCGCCTTGTCGGTTTGGGGCCCATTCCGTTGGGCCAGGGCATCGTATTTCTGGACGGCTTTTTCGTAATTGCCTTCGTCCAAGGCCTCCTGGCCTTCGTCATCAAGCTCCTGCTGGCGATCGAGTTTCTCTTGTTCACGATCCCTTTTCTCTTGTTCGCGGTCCTGCTGTTCCTGTTCGCGATCGGCTTTCTCGTCGTCGAGAGATTGAATGGCGGAGAGTCCCGGTGAAGGCAGCGTGCAGGTTGGCGCCGTCCCCCTCACTGAACTCGCCGGCCAAGCCAAAATCACGCTCAGCGCGATCCAAGTCCAAGAGCTGCGGGGGAATTCCATTGCCTTCTTCATGTGTGGTTGCCTTTCTGTTTTGCGGAACTCTCTTGCGCCGGGGCGGGCCTTGCGGATTTCTCCCGCTGGCGCACTTCACTGCCGGTCACACGCACCTTGAACAGGATTCCGTGCGCTTCCATTCGCTGGCGAATCTTTTCGAGCTGTGCCGGTGTCATCTCCTGCGGGCTGTGCGCAATATCGAGCAAGACACGCTCAAGCTCGTCCAAGACGCCGGCGAGTGCTTTGTCGCCCTGCTGGAGCGCGGTCTGACGGTACAAGCGATTTTCATCGAGGAGATCCTCGGCACGTTTTTGCTCCGCCGAAATATTCACCAGCTTGCTATTCCCGGAAAGCGGCTCCGCATTGGACAATTCGACCAGCATCATTTCGGAGCGGTCCAGATGATCGCCTACGGCGACAAGAAGAATGCGTTCGCGGACTTGCTGGGCCGACGGAGCAGGTTCCGTGATCGGCCGGCGCAAGCGTCCCAGGAAAAATGCGGCAATCACCAGAGCTGCGGCGACGCCGACAGCGCCCCAGCGGCGCAGGCCGAAACCCAGATTCCAGGACCAGCGCTTGCGTTCCGGCAGGCGCGGAGCAATCTGTTGCCAGACACGGCGGCCGTAAGTGTCATCGCGCTCCGGAACCGGCATGGCGTCGAGGGCTGCAAGAACGCGATCCAGCCGATCGAAATTCTCACGGCACTCGCCGCAATCTTTCAAATGTTCCTGAACAGCACCGCCGTCTGAAGTCTCACCAAGGCGGTAGGCCACGAGTTGTCCTTCGGTGGGATGGGTCACGATTTGGTTCCTTGTGCCGCCGGCATGGCGCGGCCGGGCGGGCTCGGAGATGTTCCTTTCATCACAAAGGGTTCCAGGGCACGGCGCAGCTTTTGTACGGCGCGGAACACAGTGTTCTTTGTCGCGCTGCTTCGCAAATGGAGCGCTTGCGCGATCTCTTCGATGGCGCGGCCTTCCCAGTGACGCATCACAAATGCAGCGCGCTCCGCGGCAGAGAGTTCATCGAGCGCAGCAGTAATCTGCTTTCCCATTTCTACGCTGAGCGCCAAGCGGTCCGGCGAAGGGTTTTCCGAGGCGCGCCGCTCGATAGGGCTGGGCGTATCGGGATCATCCGTACGGGGAGGGACTTCCCGATGCTTCTCCTCGGTGCTGAGCTTGCGCCGGCGGTCGAGCGAACAGTTCACGGCGATGCGATAGACCCACGTTCCGAAATTCGCGCGCGACTCGAATTGTCCGAGCTTGCGATAGGCGCGCAGGAAGGTGTCCTGCACAATTTCTTCGGCGTCTTGTTCGTTGCCAGTCATGCGATAGGCGAGCCGGAAAAGGCTGCGGCTGTGGCGTTCGACCAGCACCCGATAGGCGTCCTGGTCTCCCGCCAGCGTCCGCTCCACAGCAGCGGCGTCGCTGCCCTGGGTGCTCTCCGTCATCCGAGTCATTAGACCGCGCTGCTCCAGGAACGGTTAGGTTCGGGAAGAGGCCGCAAACAAAGGACTTGGCTTGCAGGCGACTTTGCCGCTGCCATTCTCCGCGGCAGGCACAAAATACGGTATCATTGGAAAGGGAATTTCCCCGCCAGAACTTTCCACGGGAGCGAAATTTGATTCCACGATATACGCGCGAAGAGATGGGCCGCGTCTGGAGCGACGCGAGCAAGTTCAGCCGATGGCTGGAAGTGGAGATTGCCGCGACGGATACGCTTGCGGAAGCCGGGCAGGTGCCGAAGGAAGCGGCCGCGGCTATCCGCCAGCGCGCGAAGATTGACGTGGCGCGGATCAACGAGCTGGAAGCCAAGGTGAAGCACGACGTCATCGCGTTTACGATGGCGGTGGGCGAATCCATCGGCGATCCTGAGGCGGCGCGCTGGCTGCACTATGGGCTTACTTCGAACGACATCGTGGATACAGCGCAGGCGCTGCAAATTCGCGAGGCTTCGCGCCTCGTCGAGCATGGACTGGTGCGGTTCGGGGAAGTACTGGAGCGGCGCGCGAAGGAATTCCAGCACACGCCACAAATCGGGCGCACGCACGGAATCCACGCCGAGCCGATTACCTTCGGCTTGAAGATTGCCAACTGGTATGCGGAGAACCGGCGGAACCTCCAGCGCTTTGGCGCGGCCGCGCAGCAAATGGCCGTGGGAAAAATCTCAGGGGCGGTGGGCAATTGCTCGCACCTGGGCCCGGAAATCGAGGCGAAGATCTGCCGGAGGCTCGGCCTCGAAGTTGCGGCGGTGACTTCGCAGGTGATCCAGCGGGATCGCCACGCACAGTATCTCGGTGCGCTGGCGGTACTTGCGGCGTCGCTCGAAAAGATCGCCCTGGAAATCCGGCACTTGCAGCGCACCGAAGTGCGGGAAGCGGAAGAGCCATTTGGCGGGGAGCAGCGCGGCAGTTCGGCGATGCCGCACAAACGGAATCCAGTAAGCTGCGAGCAGATTTGCGGGCTGGCGCGCATCGTGCGGTCGAATGCCATGGCGGCGCTCGAAAACGTGGCGCTGTGGCACGAGCGGGACATCTCGCACAGCTCGGTGGAGCGCGTGATCCTGCCCGACTCGACGATTCTCGCGGACTACATGCTCGCGCGGATGACCGACATCGTCGCGAATATGCGCGTCTTTCCCGAGCGCATGCTGCGCAACCTGGAATCCACACGTGGACTGGTGTTTTCCGGGCAGCTTCTGCAAGACCTAGTGGAGCACGGCGCACCGCGCGAAGAGGCTTACAAACTGGTCCAGGAAAACGCGATGGCGGCGTGGGAGAACGACAGCAGCTTCCGGGAACGCGTGGGGAACGACGCGCGGATCGCGAAGTTCATGGACAAGGCCGCGCTGGAACGGACTTTTGACCTGAAGCGCCAGCTTCGCTACGTGGATGCAATTTTTGCGCGAACGTTTTCGGAAAGAGCAGGCGAAGCAGCGAGCGGAAAAGCCTAGGCCCGACCTCTTCTTCCACAACAATGAAGCGTTCGGAGAGATCCCTCGACTCGCTTCGCTCGGGGTGACAATTCTCTGAGCGATTCTCACTGCGCGCGCTGGACGTAGCGCGCTTCGGTGGTATCCACCTTCACTTTATCGCCGTTGTTGATGAACGGCGGAACGTTGATGACCAGGCCGGTTTCGAGCTTGGCCGGCTTCATCACAGCGCTGGCCGTGGCTTTCTGGACGGTGGGCTCGGTATCCACGACTTTGAGATCCATGGTGTCGGGAAGAGCGACGCCGATGGCCCTGCCTTCGTAGAACTCGATTTTGACCGGGGTGTTGGGGATGAGGTAGTAGACGGCTTCGCCGAGAACATCCTGGCCGAGATGCATCTGCTCGAAGGTTTCGGTGTTCATGAAGTGGTAGGCTTCGCCCTCGTTGTAGAGGTATTCGAATTCTATTTCGTCGAGGATGGCGCGCTCGACAAATTCCTCGGCGCGGAAGCGATAGTCAATCATCGCGCCGGTGCGGAGATTCTTCATCTTGGTCTGCATGGAGCCGCGCTTGTTGCCCGGCGTGCGGTGGTCCACGCTGAAAACGGTGAAGAGACCGCCCTCGTGCTGGACAACCATCCCGGGGCGGAGTTGTGTGGCTTTAACAGTGCTCATAGTCTCCCTTAAGCGTTTCGGAAAACCCCGGCAGGCGGGTAACCCGGCTGCGTGCGGAATATCGCGCAGTGGCTGGGCTGAAAAAAATCACCCAACTCTACCAGCTATTATAAGGCGCGCGAGTAGGAACGGTCAATCCTCGTGCCGGAGTTCGCGTTCGGGATGCTCCTTCCTTTCCTTCTGGGCAGCCGCCATGATCTTTTCGATTTCCTCGATGGACCGCGGGAGTTTTTCGGAGAGCATTTTGTAGCCGGTTTCGGTGATGAGGAAATCGTCTTCGATGCGCACTCCGAGGTTTTCTTCCGGGATGTAAATGCCGGGCTCGATGGTGACAACCATGCCCGGCTCGAGCGGGCGGGGAGAAACCCCGGCGTCATGCACGTCGAGACCAATGTGGTGGCCGAGGCCGTGAATGAAGTAGCGGCCGAGGGAGCGGCCCTGTTTGTCTTTGCCGTGGGAGTTGATGTAGTCGTAGGCAATCCGAGAGAGGCTGTTGGAACCAGTGGGAGAGAAAGTCATTCCGGGTTTGAGCGCAGCGATAGCGGCATTCTGAGCGCCGAGAACGATTTCATAGATTTCGCGCTGGCGTGGCGTGAATTTGCCGTTGGCGGGAAGGGTGCGAGTGATGTCGGCGGCGTAGCCGGAGAACTGCCCGGCGACATCGAGGACGACGATGTCGCCATCTTCGATCTTTTTGGAGAGCTGGTCGTAGTGAAGCGAGGTGGAATTGAAGCCCGCGCCGACGATGGGCGCATAGGCTTCGGCCTCGCAGCCTTCCATGGAGTGGACGTACACCATTTTTGCGGCGACCTGATACTCGAACAGACCGGGGCGCATCATCTTCATGGCTTCGAGATGCGCGTCCACGGAGGCGTCCACGGCTTTGATGAGGAACTTTAATTCGCCGGGAGATTTGATCTGGCGCAGGGCTCCGATGGCGGCGCGAAGGTCGTTCAGTTTGACCTGCGGCGCGACTTGCGCGAGCCAATTGGTCCATTCCTTTTCGTGCGGGTATCCGCCGAGTTCCCTTTGGTAAGGGAGGATGGTGGAAAAGGCCGGGAAGATGGCGGCGAGTTTTTCGACAGTGGCGCGCAGCTCCGGAAAAGGCTTCACGGCGGCAAACCCGGTTTTTTCGGCGATGCCGGGGTCGTCAGGGGCCATGCGCGCGCCGATCCACTGCTGGCGCTTGCGGTCGGCCTCAGGCAGAAAGAGGAGTTCGCGCGGGCCGTCCCAGGCTTTGCCGTTGGCGCCGTGATTGGCATGGTCGGGGACGAGCACAAGCGCGGCGCCTTCCTCATTGTGGCCGGTCAAGTAATAGAGATTATCTTCCTGGGCAAAGATGTAGGTCTGCGCTCCCTCTTCCCGGCCGGTGTAACCGAAAAGAATCACGGGGCCATCGGACTGCGCGAGTAGTTTCGCGCGACGCTCGGCGTAGACGCTGTTGGGTTCGCGTTCACGGCGCTGCTGGGCGCGAGCGCCGCCGGCTGTAAAGGATGCGACGACGGCGGCTATCACAATTGAAAATACAAGCCTGCCAAGGGGTGAACGAAGACCAACCCACTCGCTATGACAATTCATCCCTGCACCTCTGCTCTTCCCGAATTGTTTGCGAACCCACAGGGCAGTGGGCCGAGGGATTGTAGCTGACCAGGACGCGCAGGGCGACAGGAAAAGCGGACGGAGCGGATCAGAGTTCCGCCGAGGGTACAACGCGTACGGGATTCGTTGGTACACTGGCCGGTATGCGGACGAAAGGACAGCCGGAGAACAAGAGCGATCTGATCGTTGAGCTGTTCGCAGAAGATTCGGTGCCGGCGGTGCGCGGGATGCTGTATCGCCCGAGCGCGGCGACAGGCGCGGCGCTGGTGCTGGGGCACGGCGCGGGATCGAACTGCCACGGGCCACTGCTGGCAGGCGTGGCGAGCGCGTTCGCCAAGGCCGGATTCAACGTGCTGTGCTGCGACCTGCCCTTTCGGCAGAAGCGGGCGCATGGCCCGCCGTTTCCGGGAGAGGCTGCGGAGAACCGCGAGGGTTTGCGAAATGCGGTGAAGGCGCTGCGGAAATTGGCGCCCGGCGATTCACGCGGACGAATTTTTCTCGGGGGACATTCCTACGGCGGGCGTCAGGCAACGATGCTGGCGGCAGAAGACGGCGGAGTGGCGGACGGGTTGCTGCTGCTCTCGTATCCATTGCACCCGCCGCGACAGCCAGCCCAGCTTCGCACGGCGCATTTCCCGGCGCTGCGCACGCCGGCGCTTTTTGTGCATGGAACACGAGACCCGTTCGGATCGCTAGAAGAGATGAAGGCAGCGCTGAAACTCATCTCCGGCCGGACCAAGTTCGTTGCGATTGAGGGCGCCGGACACGAGCTTGTTCCGGGCAAGAAGGCGCAACGCTCTGCGGAGGATGCTGCGGGAGTTTTCGGGAGAGTGCTGGATGCCTTCCGTGACTTTTTCTCGGACGAGCCTCGTGCGAATTAGCGGGTTGGTTCGAGGATGAGCTTCTGGATGCGCCAGTTCAGCAATTCCGCGACGTAGAGTTCGTTTTCGGATGGACAAGCAATTCCGTGAACCCAGCCGAACTGCTTGAGCTGCTTGCCGGACTCGCCTAGCACGCCGAGAATTTTTCCGTCCAAGGTAAGCTTGTAGATGCGGCCGGGAAAAGCGTCGGAGCTATAGAGCACCTGGTTCGGGCCCGGAGTGATGCAAATGGCCCAGGGCGAGCCGGGGGCCATGGTTCCCGTGGTCTGTGTGGGCCTGTTGCCGATGGCGGGGCGCGCGTCGGGAGGGGCAGGAACGTCAATGGTGATCTGGCGGAGGAAGTTGCCTTCACCGTCGAACACCTGGATGCGGCGGTTGCCGCGGTCGGCGACGTAGACGTTCCCCTTGGCATCCACGGCAATGCTGTGCGGCGTGTTGAATTGCCCGGGCTGGTCGCCGGGCTCTCCCCAGGACTTCAGCCAGTTGCCGTTCTTATCCACTTTGGCGATGCGCGAATTAATGTAACCGTCGCTGATGTAGGTGTTGCCAGCAGGGTCCCAGGCCATGTCGGTGACCTGGCGGAAGAGGCCGTCCACAGGAGGCAGGGGAGGCCTGGGATGCTTGAGCGGCGCGGTGCCTTCGTCCGAGGATTCCTGCTTGCGGCCGAAGACCATGGCGACGCGGCCTTCAGGATCGAACTTGATGACCATGTCGGAACCTTTGTCGGCCACCCAGATGTTGTCGTCCTTATCCACCTTCACGGAATGCGCGAAAGACCAAGCGTAAAGATTGTGGCCGATTTCGCGGAAAAACCTGCCGTCGGAAGTGAATTCCAGAAGCTGCGCGGCGCTTGCGCCGTAGGCGGGGCCGGTGCTGTTGCCGCGGGAGAAGACGAAGATGTGTCCCTTGGAATTCACCGCGACGCCTGCGACTTCGCCGAGATACATGTCGGGAGGGAGCCGCAAGAAGTTGGGGACGGAGCGAAATTGGATTTCGGGAACGTTTTTGGGGGCGGGGGGCTGCTGCGCAAATGCAGAACCGGCGAATGCCAGGATCGAGATGAGAAGAAGACGTTTCATGAAGCCTCCGATTGCTCCGCGAGCTTTGCCTCTGCTTCCGCCAGTCACTGCTTGGCGAAGCCGACGCCGCTGATGCAGATGACGCTCATGGGCGTGCGGTCAAATTTTAGCCTGACGAGGGTCAATTTGCGCGGATCAAATCGCGGGGTGCCGGGGGCAGTTTGAAACTTCGCGAGGGGCGCGCGGACGGTCTGAAACACGGGCTCCCAATCCTTTTCGTATGCCGCATTCTCGATCATCGCGCCGAGCTTTGTGAACTTTTCTTTGAGCGGCGGCGGGATGACGGCGAAGCTGCCGGCGGGAGCCGTGGCCACTGCGCCGTCGGAGGTGACGAGCTCGATCGTGAAATCGGGCGACTCGCGTTCTTTTTTCTTTGCTTTGTCGGACTCCTTGTCCTTCTTTTCTTTCTTATCGTCCTTCTTCCTGCCGGGCTTTTCTCCGGGCAAGGGGGCATCTTCATCGAGAGCCGCGACCGACAACTCGATGGTCGAGCTGCCGTTCAGTTGCCATTTTGAAGCGGCGTCTTCGGGCAAGGCCAGCGTGTAGGAGGGCAGCGGCGCGCCCGAAGCGCGGTTCCATCCGATAAACACACCGTTGTAGCCGCGATCTCCGCTGCGCCACGGAATGCGGCCTTCGTGCCAGACGGAAAGGTTCTCGCCGGCGATGTGGCCGCCCGGCGCGGTTGTGGTGGTCAGATCGGCGTCTTCGTCAAAGGAAGCAAGGGGCGTGTAGGACGCGTCTTGATAGCGATTGAGGTAAATGGTGTCCGGCAGCCAGTCGCGGGCCACGCGCCAGTCCTCGAACAGAGGAAGATACTCGCGGCGGTTTTTGAGCGTGGCTTCGAGGAACGCGCTGATGTAGGTCTTCGAGATGCGGCGCTGCTCGTCGCCGGGCATCAGCGGTTTGAGGTTCAAGAGCCAGCTCAGCGGTTCGCCGGCGTCGTGGCAGCCCCAGACGGTGTTGAACTGGCCGTGGTTGGCGCGGTAGGCGTAAATCTCCGCCTTGAACCAGGGGCCAGGGTGGGTGTAGCGGACGTGGTCCCACTGGCGGCTGCCCATAAAAAACGAAACGTCGGCGTCGTGCGCGCCCTGCAAGGTGAGGTAGCTGACGTCCTCGATTTCGCGATGCTGTCCGGCGGGCTTGTATTGGCCGTCCGCCGGGGCGATGGCGACCACGGCTTGGATGGCGAATCCGTAGTCGAAGCGAATGTCGGCGTCTTCCGGATCGTACTTCAGGCGATTGAAGAGCGCGGCGGTGGCCGCAGCTTCTCCGCCGCGCGAATGGCCCATCAGGGCGATGCGCGACATGTCCACCTTGCCGAAGAAGGAATTGGCGGGCGCCTGATTCCACTCGCGCCAGAGCTTCAAGTGTTCGAGCAGAAGCCAGCCGCGCACGGCCTGCTGCTTTGGCGGATCGTGGAATAGGCCGCTGTTCAGAAAATTTTCATCCACGGAGGCGAGGATGAAGCCGCGGCTTGCCAGCAATTCGCCGAGATAGGCGTAGCCGGGATCGGAAAAGTCGGCCATGTCGTGATTGCCATGGACGATCAGCGCCAAGGGAAAAGGGCCGGGGCCGTCGGGATACCACACACGGGCGTTCAGCGGCAGCTTGTCCATATCGAAGCCCCAATATTTCCTGCGGGCCCAGCGCTTCCAGCCGTCGAAGTCCTTGAAGAAATCCGAGGCATCGGCGGTGCGGGTCTTGATGTCGGCGGAGGGGCCGTACTCGGGGCGGCGAATGTCGTTGCCCAGCGCGTAAAAGAGTTTTTTGACGCGGTAGGGCCCGTTTTCGGAAGGATTGGGGGCTGTCAATTTGGCGGGCATGCTATTGACGGGGGGGCGCCAGGAAATAATCTTTTCCATGGAGCCTGCATGCGCGAAGAGCCACACGAAGAAAACATTGGCGGTCACAGCGAGAAGGCAGAGCGCCGAGGTGATGATCTTCTTGCTCAACGCGGCCTGAGAGAAGCGCCCGAAAAAGAATGTGGCAATCGTGGCGCCGAGGAATCCTTCGGCCAACCCTATTTCCGTGGCGAGGACGACGCCGAGCTGCGGCGGGCCCCACAAGAGCATCACAATCATGCACGAGCCGACGATCATTCCGGTGGCCATGCGGGGAAGTTTGCGCGCGATGGAAAGCAGCAAAGCGACCGCAAGGGCCGCGAGAGGGATGAGTATCGCCGCGAAAACGATGGCGAAGGCGAAATCAAATAGATAGCCGAAGCCGGTCCGGAGATAAAGTCCAGCAATGACGACGCCCACGGCGGCGGCACCGAGCGTTCCCCAGACGGCGCCGCGGCGCGCTTCGGGGCCGGGGCGCACAGCGATCCACTGACGGCGGCACCAATCGGCGACCTTGCGCCACCTGAGCTTGCAGCGAGCACGAAATGATGGACGCGGCACTTGTGAAGCAGGCTCTGACATCGGTCACCTCGGCGGAGCTTTCGAATGGCAACTAGAGTACGAATTCCCGAGTTCCGGAGTTCCGGACAGGCGGCATTGTACATGGAGTCGCCAGCGAAGGTGCGGGCGTGGAGAGCTGTTTTGGTGGATTCTTGGCGCGAGATGTGGCAATAAGGTCGGGCCTGAGAGACCCCTCTCTTGCGGGCGTCGCCTGCTGCGGAGAAGGGGAAAACAAATCGGGCGCTCCAATCGTCTATACCCGCAGCGAGCGAGTGATTGTCGGATCTGAGGAGGCACAGTCATGTGGCGTTCCGCGATCGGCGTGTTTGCATTGCTCACGGCGAGTGTTTGTTTTGCAGATGATGCTCCACCGCTGTTGCTGCAACACCCCACACTCAATGCGACGCAGATCGTGTTTGTGTACGGGGGAGACTTGTGGAGCGTGCCTCGGGAAGGCGGCGCGGCCAAGCGCCTCACGAGCGGGGAGGGGGCCGCATCGCGGCCGGTGTTTTCTCCGGACGGCAGTGAAATTGCGTTTACCGCGGACTACAACGGCAATGCCGACGTTTACGTGATCCCCGCAGGCGGAGGCACGCCGCGGAGGCTGACCTATCATCCTGCGGCGGATCAAACCATGGGCTGGACGCGCGATGGGAAACACATTCTGTTCGCGTCAAACCGGAACGGCTACACGTTCGCCAGCCGGCTCTTCACGGTCCCGCGTGAAGGCGGGTTTCCCACGGAACTCCCGCTTCCCATAGCGGCCGAGGGATCCTATTCCCCGGACGGAAGTGAGTTGGCCTACGTGCCGCTCGATCACGCATTCGAAATCTGGAAGCGCTACCGCGGCGGGCGAACGTCACCCATCTGGATTGCGCGGCTGGCGGATTCCAGCGTGACGAAGATTCCCCGGGAAAACTCCAACGACTTCAACCCCATGTGGGTGGACCAGCACGTCTTTTTTCTTTCGGACCGCAACGGCACGATGACGCTGTTCAGCTACGACACGCGGACCAAGAGCGTCACCCAGGCTCTCAAGAACGACGGGCTGGATTTCAAGTATGCGAGCGTGGGGCCGGGGGCGATCGTCATCGAGCAGTTCGGGGCGATCTGGCTGTACGACCTGAAGACGGGCTCGGTGAAAAAGGTGGATGTCCGGGTGACGGGGGAATTGCCGCAGTTGCGGCCGCATTACATCAACGCCGCAAACCGGATCCGGAATGCGGACATTTCGCCGACGGGTTTGCGCGCCGTGTTCGAAGCACGCGGAGAAATCCTGACGGTCCCGGCCGAGAAAGGCGACATCCGCAACCTGACCAACACGCCGGGCACGGATGAACAGATGCCCGCGTGGTCGCCGGACGGAATGAAGATCGCCTATTTTTCGGATGAATCTGGCGAGGTTGCGCTGCACATCAAGAACCAGAACGGCCAGGGCGAAGCCCAGAAGATTGACCTGGGGACTCCGGGGTTCTTTTTCTATTTTCCGGCGTGGTCGCCCGACAGCAAGAAGATTGCGTACACCGACAAACGGCTGAACCTGTGGTACGTGGACCTGGAAAAGAAGACGCCGGTGAAGGTGTTCCACGACCGGTTTACCGGGCCGCAACAGATCTTTCAGGCGGCGTGGTCGCCGGACAGCCATTGGCTGGCGTACACGCAGCAGGAACTGAGCCACATGCGCTCCATCTTTTTGTACTCGCTCGAAACAGGAAAGAGCGAGCGCGTGACCGACGGGATGAGCGATTCGTTTTCGCCGGTCTTCGACAAGGGCGGGAAGTATCTCTATCTCCTGGCAAGCACGGACGCGGGGCCGACGCTGGATACCTCCATGCTGAGCTACAACAAGCCGGTGACCAGCGGCGCATACGTCGTGGTGTTGCGGAAGGATTTGCCGTCGCCGCTGGCTCCCGAGAGTGATGACGAGGCCGAAGCCAAACCGGAAACGAAGGGGGAGGCTCCGAAAACAGAAGGCAAGGCCAAAGAAAGCACCCCAGCAGCGGTGAAAGTAGACTTTGAAAAAATTGGGCAGCGCATTCTGGCGCTGCCGGTTCCGACGAGGAACTATCTCGAACTGACTCCGGGAAAAGAAGGCGTGCTGTTTATCCAAGAAGGGCCGCAGGTGGAGACCCTCAGCGGACCGAGCACGATCACGGCGCACCGGTTCGATTTGAAGACGCGGAAAACCGACCGGCTGCTGGAGAATATTCTGGCCTTCCACGTTTCCGCCAACGGAGAAAAACTGTTGTCCCGGCAGGCGAGTCCGCCGCAACCGGGCGCGGCAACGCCTCCTCCGCAAGTGTGGGCGATTGCGCCGGTACCGCCAGCGCCGGGACCGGGCGCTCCTCCAGCAGGAGGGCAGGGAGGGCTTGCCGGGGCGAAGACCCTGAATCTTTCCACGATGGAGATACGCGTGGATCCTGCGGCGGAGTGGAAGGAGCTCTTCCACGAGGCGTTCCGGATCGAGCGCGACTTCTTCTACGATGGGAATTTTCACGGCCTGGATTTGGCTGCCGCGGAAAAACGGTATGCGGCGTACCTGCCGGGATTGGCGTCGCGTGAGGACTTGAACTACATCTTCCGGGAGGCGATGGGTGATCTGACGGTGGGGCATTTGTTCGTTCGCGGCGGAGACGGGCCGGAAGTAAAGCACATCCCGGTAGGACTGCTCGGCGCGGACTACAAAATCGAGAACGGGCGGTACCGCTTTGCGCGCGTGTTTGACGGCGAAAACTGGAACCCGCAGTTGCGCGCGCCGCTGACCCAGCCCGGAGTAAACGTGGCCGAGGGCGAATACCTGCTGGCGGTGAACGGCCACGAAGTGCGCGGCAGCGACGAGGTGTACAGCTTCTTCGAGGCGACCGCGAACAAGTCGGTGCTTTTGCGCGTGGGGCCGAATCCGGATGGAAGCGGCGCGCGCGAGGTGACCGTGGTGCCAGTGGAAAGCGAACAGCCATTGCGCAACCGGGCGTGGATCGAAGGCAACCGGCGCAAGGTGGAGCAGCTCACCAAAGGGAGGGTGGCGTACATCTATTTGCCCGATACCGCCTCGGGAGGGTACACCTATTTCAACCGCTTTTTCTTTTCGCAGGCCGGAAAGGAAGGCGCAGTGGTGGACGAGCGCTTCAACGGCGGCGGAACGAACACCGATTACATCCTCGATTACCTGCGGCGCACGCTGATGAACTACCGCACGACGCGCGACGGCGAGGACACCACGACGCCGGTCAGCCTGATCCAAGGGCCGAAGGCGATGATCATCAATGAATACGCGGGCTCGGGCGGCGACGCCATGCCCTGGCATTTCCGCCAAGCAAAAGTCGGAACGCTGGTCGGAAAGCGCACCTGGGGAGGACTGGTGGGATTCTTCGGCCCGTTCGAACCGCTGATGGACGGCGGTGTGGTCACGGCGCCGAGCCGGGGATTCTGGACTCCCAACAATGACTGGGAAGTGGAGAATCACGGGATCGCGCCGGACGTCGAGGTGGAGCAAGATCCCAAGGCGGTGCGCGAAGGTCACGATCCGCAACTCGAAAAAACGGTGGAGCTGCTGCTGGCGAATTTGGAGAAAAACCCGGTTTCCGTTCACAAGAAGCCGCCGTATCCCAAGTATCCGCGGCGCGCGGGAACGGGAACGGTTCACCCGATGAACTGACGCGCATCCCAAGGGCGCGGGGCGATGGTGGCGGAAGGAAGATAAGTTCAGGAGAGTTTGCCAAAGCAAATGTGGGTCTTGTATTCGAAAAGGATCCTTCCGGCGGTCTGGTGCTGCTCAAAAATCCCGGCGAGCTTTTCCATCATCGGCTTGTGGTTGGGGTGAGTGTCATCGGGTGCATAGGAAGCCGAAAGCAGGCGCCCGCGCAAGCCCTCTAAATCGAACGTCTGCGTGTTTTCAAACTGGTCCGTTTGCATAACGGAGGGCGCGAAGAAAGCCTTCAGCGCGGCGGGCTTCGGGTATGCCTTGGAGACTTCTTTATAGTCGGTTCCGTAACGAATCAGGAGCTCTTCATATTCTTTCAAGAATGGCGAGCTCACCTTCAGACGTTCATTCCAAATAATCACCACCCAGCCGCCGGGCTTGAGGATGCGGGAGAACTCCGCGCGGGCGCGTTTCGGATCGAACCAGTGAAATGCCTGACCGGCGGCGACCAAGTCGGTGCTGCGGTTTTCCATCGGAACGGCTTCGGCGGTTCCATTCAGGCTGTGAAATCGCGGATAGCCTCGCAGCAAATGCTCCGCCGCATCGCGCATTTCTTTGTTTGGTTCAATCGCATAGACGATGTTGCCGTTCTTCAAGAACAGCTCCGAGAGAATGCCCGTGCCGGAGCCGACGTCGGCAACGACAGATTCCGGTGTGAACGCGCACCTCTCCTTCAGCAACGCAAGAACGGCGGCCGGGTACCTGGGGCGGTATTTGCTGTAGTTTTCTGCGCGATTCGAAAAGCGGGCGACGGTGTCTTTGAACATGCTGTTCTACGCGCGAACAGGCTGAGCCCTGAAAAACCTAGAAGCCGGGAGCGCCGGTGGCCGCAGGGCGAATTTCCGGAGCGCGCGAGACGCCGAAGCGCAGGCGTTCGAGGAAGGTCTGCGCAATGGACATGACGCCGGTGTAGAGGTAGCCCCAGACAAAAAGCAGCAGGAAGGGCACGGTGGCGTAATTCTCGTTGCGGATCGCATAGACGACCGTCACGGTGAAATAGAGACCGAGAGCGACTTCGAGATAAGCAATCCAGCCGGCACGATTGCGATAGCCTTTCTTGACGAAGGTATCCCGTTTCGTCTCGATGCGGAATTTTGGCGTGCGGGTAAACTCGGACTTTACGCCGAAAAAGGCTTCCAGAACGGCCTTGGCGTTGCGCACGGAGATGCCGATACCGGTGGCCATCACAAAGGGGAGAAACAGAAACGTGCGCCACCATGTCTTGGGGCGGATGGAGCGCTGCGCGGCCAGATAAAAGCTCGAGACGGAGCAGGTGGAGGCAAGAAAGAGCGGCAAGTCAATCAGGAGCATCTGGAACCAACCCTGATAGAAGCGCACGATCATCGCCGGGAGAAGGATGGTGGAAAAGGCGACCATCAAGGGATAGCTGATGTTGGCGGTGAGATGGAAAACTGCCTCAGTCTTAATGGCGGCCGGGACGTCCGCGCGCAGCATGCGAGGGAGGATCTTCTTCGCCGTCTGCATCAGGCCTTTGGCCCAGCGCGCCTGCTGCGTCTTGAAGGCGTTCATTTCCACCGGAAGCTCCGAGGCGCACTCGACGTCCGGACGATACACGAAGCGCCAGCCGCGAAGCTGCGCGCGATAGGAAAGGTCGGTGTCTTCGGTGAGGGTGTCGTGCTGCCAGCCGCCGGCATCTTCGATGGCGGCGCGGCGCCAGATTCCGGCGGTGCCGTTGAAATTAAAAAACGCGCCGCTGCGCGAACGCGCGCCGTGTTCGATGACGAAATGGCCGTCGAGGAGAATAGCCTCGACTTCGGTGAGGAGCGAGTATTCGCGGTTGAGATAGGTCCAGCGGGTTTGCACCATGCCGATAGCCGGATCCCGGAAGCAGGGAACGGTGCAGCGGAGAAAGTCAGGACTGGGAATAAAATCGGCATCGAAAATGGCGATGAATTCACCCTGCGCGGAGCGGAGTCCCTCGGCTAGGGCCCCGGCTTTGAAGCCCTCGCGGTTGTTGCGCCGCAGATAGGAAATGTTCAGGCCCAGCGCGCGGAAGCGCTCGACACAGTTGCGCGCAATCTCGCGAGTTTCGTCGGTGGAGTCGTCGAGAACCTGGACGTCCAGGAGTTCGCGCGGGTAGTCGAACTGCGAAACCGCTTCGACGAGGCGCTCGATGACGTAGCGCTCGTTATAAATGGGAAGCTGTATGGTAACCTTGGGCCAGATTTCGAGCGGCTCGGCCGGGGCGGGCACATTTTTGCGAAACTTGTAGTAATTGTAGACGAGCCAGTAGCGGTGAAGGCCGTAGGTGGCCAGGACCACCAGAACGAGGAAGTAGGGAATCATCATGGCGAGATCAAAGGCGTTGGCGTGGTACATGCCCTTGAAAGTGTTATCCGTGACCCGCTTCCAGAATTGAACGATAGGACCTTGCGCAAGAATGAACAGCGCGAGAGTCATCCCGGCGAACATGTAGGCTTTCCTTCCCGACTTTCCCGATGCCGCTAACCTTCAGCGTTCCGACCAGCAAACGGAAGACGCAAGTTTACATCGCCTTGACCGCGATTGTCGCGCTGGAAATTTTGTACGGGGCCATGTACCGGCTGGGGGATCTGAAGCTGCAGGTCATCGAGTTCATCGTTCTGGCGCTGATGGCAGGCGTCATTTATCTGGCTGCGCTGTACGCGCTGGAGCGCGCCGGCGAACATCGGGCGGCGTTCTGGATGATTCTGGCAGGCGGCTTGCTGTTCCGCATGACACTCATCCCGCTCGCGCCAACGCTTTCCACGGACCTCTACCGCTACCGCTGGGACGGCCACATCCAGGCGGAGGGATGGAATCCCTATGCGGTGCGTCCCGACGACCCGCGATTGCAGACGTTGCGCGATACGCATTGGTATGAAATGCCGGCGCCGGACATGCCGACGATCTATCCTCCGATTGCGGAACTGGTGTTTCATCTGGCGTGGCGCCTCACCTGGAAGCTTCCCGGCGCAATAATCGCGTTCAAGGCGCCGATGATTCTGGCGGACTTCTCGATCCTAGCGATGCTGGCGTGGTGGTTTCGGAGAACCGGGGAGAAAAACTTCCGGCTGGCGGTGTACGCGTGGAATCCCCTGGTGATCGTGGAATTTGCGGCGAGCGGCCACAACGACGCGATGGCCCTCGCGCTGGTTCTCGGCGCGCTGCTCGCGATTCAGCGGCGCCCGGCGGGCTCCACAATGCTGCTGACCGCAGCGGCGCTCACGAAGGCGTTTCCCGCGGTGCTCGTGCCGCTGTGGCTGCGAAAGACGGGATGGCCGCAAACGCGCGCCGGCTGGAAATGCGCGCTGGCGTGTGTTGCGACGGCTGCGATTTGCGTGGCGCCGTACTGGAGGGCGCTCCACCTGCTCGCGGCCAACGTCGAGAATTTCGAGTTGAGCCGGCGCAATTATCACGCGAGCCTGTACACGGTGGTGGACTGGTTCACCGGCGTGCCGGACATTCCCGCGGGGTTGGGGGCAGGCGTGGTGTGTGGGCTGGCGCTGTGGCTGGCGGCGCGACGCGCGGAGTCCATGCGCGCGGCCTATTTGCTGTTTGGCGCGATCCTGCTTCTTTCGCCGAACGGCTATTCCTGGTATTTCACGTGGATCGTGCCGCTGCTCTGTTTTTTTCCGAATCCGGCGTGGTTGCTGCTCACCGTGCTGCAGTTTCTCTCCTACAAGGTCTTGATTGATTACGGGATCAATGGCCGATGGCACTTCGATCCGTTTTTTCAGTGGCTTTGCTACGGGCCGTTTTACGCGCTGCTGTGCCTGGGGTGGCTCTGGCCCAGGATACGGGACGCGCTGGGGCAGCGTTTTCGGCAGACAGCGTAATCACGAATGCAGGAGGAGTCGATGAACTTCCGACAAAGAATTCTCGCTACGGACGCATCCGGCGCCGTCATCCTGATCCGCCTGGCGCTCGGCGGGATCTTTTTCTCCGAGGGCGTTCAGAAATTCCTGTTTCCGGCAGCCCTGGGCGCGGGGCGGTTCGCCAAGATCGGCATCCCCGCACCGGAAATCATGGCTCCGTTTGTCGGCGTGTTCGAGATTGTCTGCGGAATCTTGTTCGCCGCGGGCCTGCTGACGCGTCTGGCGGCGGTGCCCATGATTGTGGATATGCTGGTGGCCATCTGCACGACGAAGATCCCCATTCTGCTCCAGAGCGGCTTTT
>DASQHY010000029.1:0-12051 GCA_035631855.1 Candidatus Acidiferrales bacterium | reverse complement strand
AACACGAAATGCACCACCGGGGACAGTTGATGCTGCTCGAGCGGCTATTCGGCATCGTGCCGCATATGACTCGCGAGATGCAATCACGCCTGGCCGCGGCTGCCGCAAAGAGCTAACTCGGCGCTGCACGCCCCGCGCCGGTAATGGGGAGTTCGCTGGCCTGTTCAATCTGTTGCCGCTCGACTCGTGGCGCATCGTCAACCGGCAGGACATCGTTCCCAAGATTCCTTTACGCATTCCCGTGCTTTTCCGTTACGAACATGTCAAAACGCCCTACGATTTTTCGTCCGCCGGCGTCGTCAGGTGGAACCCGGTCTGCTGGCACTCCATGAGCACCTACCTGCACTGGCACGACCCAACCATTGCGATTGATGGAGAGTGCAAAAAGTATGCGGCGGGGGGTAAGTACCCCTACGGGCGAGCGTTGGGGGAGAAGAAACCGATGGGCAAATCGCGCGAAGTGCGCAGGCCCGCGGGAGCATCAAGAATCGCAGGAATTGAATTCACGACCACTGATGCGGTGGCGATGTCGCCATGTGAGCCGCCGGGAATTACCAGGCTGATGTTCGGTTGGCCGGTAAGCGAGATGGTGTCCGCCGGGTCCTTCGCACCGACGTACATTTGGAGCTCGAGGTAGACAAGTTCCTTGCCGTCTTTCGACATGCCCCGAGCGATCTGGTGAACGCCCGCTGCCTGTCCCGGATCGACCGAGAGGTATTCCGTCTGCACGCGCTCTTTCGCGACCACCGGCTCGATCGATTCCGTGATTTCGTCCACCGGAAGATTCAGGCTGTCCGCCACCATGGCCACCGACTCCGGCAGACCGACATGCTTGATCAAGCCCTCCACCACCTGGGTGCGGAAGTCCTCCACCGTCATGCCTGCGCCGATTTTTACCTGCAGCGGGAGGCGGCGCTTCGATGCGTCAACGACGCGCAGCGCCCTGGCGTGTTCGATGCGCTGCGAAACCGCCGCGAGCGTCACGACGAGCTTGTCCATCACAAAGCCGGGATTCACGCCGGTGCCCACCAGCGCCACGCCCCACTCTTTCGCCGCCACATCAAGATTCGCCGCGAGCTCGGGGTACGTGCGGAAGGGGTACGACAGCTCCTCGCAAGTCGAAACGACGCACGACTCCGCTTCCAGGCACATCAGCAATTGGTCCATGACCTTCGGCAAAAACGACGAAGTGGAGTGGATGACCACGTCCGCGGCCTGTTCGAGCACTTCCTTTGCTTGCGAGGAAATTTTCACGCCCCAGGGCGCGTCCGTGGCACCGACGATTTCGCCCAGGTCGCGTCCTACCTTCGCCGGATCGGTGTCAATCGCGCCGACGATTTCAATGGCCTGCTTTTCGCGCATCAGCCGCGCGATGGCTGCGCCGATCGGGCCGACACCATACTGGATGGCGCGAATTTTCTTTTTCACGTCGTTCTCCGTTTCCGATTGCGCGCAGGCGCACAACGCGCATTTGGGGTGCAAAGGAAACCCCTACGATAATGGAATTCCGGCGCGCATTCAACGACGAAGCAATGTTTGCGGAAAAGAAGGCGCGGCTGGTGCGCCGTGGTTGCTGGCGCGCCGCTTGCGCCGCATAATGTTGCCTGGCGCGCTGATCAGGTCCGAGGGGGACGCCATCATGCCCGCAAAAAAACTTACCGATTCCGAGGTGCAAAAGCTCCTGAGCAAAGCAAAAGGATGGAGCGTCGTGAACGGCAAGCTGCACCGCGAATTCGCGTGCAAAGATTTTGTCACGGCGTTCGGCAACATGACGCGGGTCGCGCTGGTCGCCGAAGCCATGAACCATCATCCCGAGTGGTTCAATGTTTGGAACAAAGTGGTCATTGACCTCAACACGCACAGCGTCAGCGGCATCAGCGATTACGATTTTGTGCTTGCGGAAAAAATCAACGAAATCTTCGGCGGCTGACCCTTCTTGCCAAATTTTCATAAATGATCGGCGCCCACCATTCTTCCGCAGCCTCCCGCGGCTGGCTCGTCATCGTCGCGCGCTGGCTGGCAGCGCTGATCGTCCTGGGTCTCCTATTCCACTTCTTGCCGATTGCACCTCTGCGCGCCGCGCTCGCGCGGATTCCGTTCACTCGCTTCCTCGCGGTGCTCATCGGCTATCTGCTCGCGCACTCGCTGGGCATCGCCAAGTGGCGCATGGTGGTCAACACGGCCGGTGCGGAGCTAGATTGGGCGACCAGCGCGCAGTGCTACACCGGCGGACTCTTCGGCACGCTTTTTCTTCCGTCCATAATTGGAGGCGACGTGGTGCGGCTTGCGGTCGGCCTGCGGCGCAGCGCGCGTCCCGCCGCCGTTCTCACGGGCAATGTTGCCGATCGCTTTCTCGACGTAGCGGCGCAAGCTGGCCTGGTTTTGCTCGGCCTGCTTTTGCTCCCAAGCTCTCTGCCTCCTCAGCTCCAGATGCCCGCGCGCGGAACGATGGTTGTTCTCGGCGGCGTTATTCTTGTTGTGTTGGCTCTCATTTTCCTCCTGCATAGACCGCTGCTTGGCGGCCGCTCGATCCACTTCCGCCGGCGCCTGGCGCGTCTGCGTCACGCGTTACGTTGCGTCTCTCGCCGCCCGCAGATTTTGATTTTTGGCTGGTTGCTCAGCACGCTCATCCAAAGCACGTTCCTGATCCTCACCGCGCTGCTCGCGGTCTCCTGCGGTTTGGTCCTGCCACTGCGGGTTTGGCTTTTTGCGTGGCCGCTCGCCAAGGTGGCTGCAGTATTGCCGCTGACGCAGGGCGGCATTGGCGTGCGCGAAGCTGCGCTGGTGGCGCTTCTCGCGCCCTTCGGGGCTGCCGCTCCACTGGTCCTGGCGGCGGGGCTCGTTTGGGAGGGCGTGATCATTTCGGGCGGGCTGATCGCCGGGGCGGTTGCTTTTCTCCTGCGCCGCTCCGAATCGCGCTCGATTCCTAACTAGCGCCTCCTTAACCACTTCGCACCACGTATCTTGACTCTTGCGCCCCATGCGGGAGAATGGAGAAACCCCCTTCCTATTCGTCTGTTTCTAGAGGACTGCCCTCTCCAGTCCCGCTGACAGGGAAGTCTCGCGATGCAAGTTCGCAACGGGGGGATTGTCGCCGAATTCACCCTACCGGTCTTTCTTCCAGCCAATTTCGGCAGGCCTTTCCGGAAAGCCGCACCCTGGCCCGTCCGCGCAGGAGTGGAGGCCCGGGCATGAGCACAAGAAAACTTCGCGTGCTGATGGCAGAAGGAAGCCCAAGCGGGACCGTACAAACACTCCGCGAGATTTTCCCTGAACCTGAGAATGCTCTCGAGCTGACTGTAGTTTCCACCGTCGCTACCCTGCTTTCGACGATTAAAATCGCCGAACCCGAAGTCATCCTCCTCGATCTATCGCTCAGTCTTCGCGATCCTTACGACGCCGTGCGGCTCGTGCACCGAACCGCGCCCGGCGTGCCGGTGATTGTTATTGCCGATTCTGCGGATAAGCAGCACGCAGCGCAAAGTTTGACGGAAGGGGCCATAGATTATCTGTTGAAGGATTTCATCGATCAACGCAACCTGGACCGCGTCCTGCGCGCCGCGCTCGAGCGTAATACCCTCGAAGGCCTGGCCGATCTGCTGCGCGATCCCCTGACCGGACTCTATACGCGTGATGGTTTTCTCACGATGGGTGCGCGCTGCCAACAGGAGGCGCATCGCACCGGCGGAACGATGGTCTTGCTTTGCGCGCTTGTTGAAAATCTGGGGAAGCTGCGCGCTGAATTCGGCCCTGGGGACACGGACAGCGCCCTCTCCGAAGTCGCGAAAATTCTTGCCAGATGCTGCCGCCGCACCGACCTGGTGGCCAGGATAGGCGAAGCTCAATTCGCCATGCTGGCGGTCGATGCGATAGCGCCAACTGCTCCCGTGCTGCGGCTGCGGGTCGAAAAGCATCTCGAGATGCACAATCAAGCACGCTCTCCCGGAGGCCACATCAAATTAGGGATGAGCGCCGGAACGTGGGCGGCTGAAGACGGAAGGTCCTTTGCGGAATTCCTCGATAGCGTCGAAACCGATTTGCGACGAAATCCCGCCGCGCCCGTTGAGGTTGCGGCGCAGGGCGGCGATTCCGCTGTGCGTGGGTGAAACCCTATGAACCGAGCGTTGCGATTCCGGCGCAGACTGACCGTGGCGGGGATATGCATTCTTTGCATCCTTTTCCTCGCCTTTTATTCTGCTTTCCGGAGCGCCGCGCAATCCGAAGACACGAATCATTGGGTGGCGCACACTCAGGAGGTCCTCGGGGCCATCGCGCAAGCACGGCTCAATCGCGCGCGGCTGGAAAATGAGTCGTGGGGGTACCGCGAGACGCACGACCCCGGACTCCAGCGGCAATATCAGGATGATCGGCGCAGGCTCGACGGGGCCATGAAACATCTGCAGCAACTCACGGCGGATAATCCCTCGCAGCAGAGCCTCCTTGCCGAACTGACCCCGGCCATATCCATTTATGAGACTTTGCTCGAAGAGTCGATGCAAAAAACCGCGCCTGCGAGGGCAACGGATTCCGGTGCAACCACCGAGTCACTCATTCACGGCCCCGTCGATGCGCAAGTCCGGCAACTTTTTGACAACCTAGGAAGCAATGAACGAACGCTGCTCGCTTCGAGGTTGGAAGCTGTCAGCGTTAGCGCGCGCCGGACGCGTTACGTGATTCTGTTTTCCGGGCTGCTTTCTTTCGCCATCTTGATCGCGGCCGGCCATCTCATCCAACGTGAAGTTATGACGCGCGAACAGATGGAAGACGGCCTGCGCCGAACGCAGGGTCTGCTGCGAGAAAACGCGTCGGCGCTAGCTGCTTCAGAGGACGAACAGCGGAAGCAGAACGCCATTTTGCGTTCCGTCCTGGACAGCATGGCCGAAGGCGTGGTGGTCGCAGACGAAGAGGGTCATTTCACACTCTTCAATCCCGCCGCCGAGCACATTCTTGGCGCAGGGCGCGCGGACATTCCTCCTGACGAGTGGTCACAATACTACCAAACGTATAAGTCGGACCACACTACGCTGTTTCCGACTGAGGAGCTGCCACTCGTCCGAGCCCTGCACGGCGAAACCACGGACAACGTGCAGATCTACGTTCGCAATCGCCAGCATCCCCAGCTCACATGCATCAATGCGAGCGGCCGCCCGCTCATTGCAACCGAGGGCCGCATCAGCGGCGCAGTGGTGGTGTTTCACGACATGACCGAAGTGCTCGAGGCCAACCGCGAACTGGAGGCATTCACCTATTCGGTCTCCCACGACTTGCGCGCGCCGCTGCGCCATATGGAGGGCTTCTCAAGGATTCTGCAGAAGGATCACGCCGGCCAGTTAAGCGCCGACGCCCGGCATTACCTGGAGCGCATTCATAGCGCAGCCACCCACATGTCCTCGCTGGTCGAAGACTTGCTGCAACTCTCGCGCCTCGGTCGGCAGGTTCCGCGACGCAACGCAATCTCGTTGCGGGCCCTCGCGGAAGAAGTCCGCGCAGAGTTGACACAAGAAACCGAAGGACGATTGATCGACTGGAAGATATCACCACTTCCAGAAGTCCAAGGCGATCCCCTCCTCGTGCGGCAGGTGCTGTTCAATCTTTTCTCCAATGCCGTGAAATTCACCCGTAAGCAGGACCGCGCGATGATTGAGATCGGCAGTAAGGACGAAAACGGTGAAACCGTTATTTCCGTGCGGGACAACGGCGCGGGCTTCGATCCCCGCTACGCGGACAAACTCTTCGGAGTGTTTCAACGGTTGCACCGACAGGACGAATTCGAGGGCACGGGGATAGGCCTCGCGCTCGTCCAGCGCATCATTCACAAACATGGCGGGCGCGTGTGGGCGGATTCGCTGCCGGACCAAGGCGCGACGTTTTATTTCACGCTTCCCGCGCGAGCGGAGAGCCGGGTGCAGACACGGGAAATGGCCGGAGCGAGAGCATGAATCCGCAAGAATACGAAATCCTTTTGGTCGAAGACGATCCAGCCGATGCCGAGCTCACCGTGCTTTCGCTGCGCAAGGAGCGACTCGCCAACCACATCGAGGTTGCCCGCGATGGAGCGGAAGCCCTTGATTATCTTTTCTGCCGCGGCGCATTCACCTCGCGCAGCTTCGATCACCCCCCGCGCCTGGTCCTTCTGGACCTGAAACTCCCGCGCATCAGCGGCCACGATGTTTTACGCGCCATCAAGGCGGACGAGCGCACCCGTTCAATTCCTGTCGTTGTTCTCACGTCCTCCAACCAGGAGCGGGATCTCGTGGAGTGCTATCGGCTCGGCGTAAACAGCTACATCCAGAAACCGGTTGACCTCCAAAAATTCCAAGAGACGGTGCACCACTTTGGTTTGTACTGGCTCGTCGTCAATCACGCCGCGCCCCCAGCCGCGTTCACCGTGAAAAGCCTCAGGAGCAACTGATGAGAACCCGGACACTGGAAGAAGCGGGTGTTCCTCCAACAACGGCGCCGTTGCGCGTGCTGGTTCTGGAGCACTGCGTGCAGGATGTCGACCTCATGCTGCTCGAGCTGAAGGAAGCCGGGGTCTTGATCGAACAAACCGTGGCGGAGAACGCGGAACAATTCCGCCGCGCCATCCGGGAGGAAAAGTTTGACGCGGTGCTTTCCGATTACCGGTTGCCCAACTGGACGGGTCTAGAAGCGCTCAAGGAGCTTCGCGCGGAAGGCGTGGACATCCCTTTTCTGCTGGTGACGGGAACGCTCGGCGAAGAGGCCGCCGTGGAGTGCATTAAAGAAGGCGTCAACGATTACATTCTCAAAGATCATATCTCGCGCTTGCCGGTAGCGTTGCGACGCGCCATCCGGGAGAAGGCGTTGCACGAGGAAAATCTTCAAGCTCTCAAAGCGCTCCGCCTTTCCGAATTGCGCAACCGCGACCTCGTTGAAAACTCCGTCTACGGCATCTTCCGGGCCGCAATGGACGGGGCCTTCCTGGACGCCAACCCGGCTCTACTTCGCATCCTCGGATGTTCCGCCGCGGAAGAGCTGCAGGCCCTCAATCTGGTGCGAGACATCTTCCGTTACCCCGAGCAATATGTGCAGTTTCTAGCCACCTGCCGGGAACGCGGCCAGGTCCACGGCGCGGAGACGGAGTGGCGCCGCCGCGACGGCGGGATCGTCGCCGTCCGATTGCATCTCCGGCGCGTCTCGATTGCGGATCATCCCGACTCGCTCGAAGTCATGGCCGAGGACGTCACCGAGCTTCGCGCCATGGAGAAGCAGTTGCGGCAAGCGCAGAAATTCGAGGCCATCGGCCAGCTTGCGGGCGGCATCGCGCACGACTTCAATAACGTGGTGGGCGCCATTCTTGGCTGGGCGGAGCTGGGCTACGAGCAGAACAAAAACAGCTCGCAACTGGCGGAACGCTTCACCCGCATCCGCGAACAAGCCGAACGGGCCGCCGCGCTCACGCGCGAACTTCTGGCATTCGGGCGCCGGCAAGTGCTCCAACCGCGCGCCGTCGATTTGAACAACGTGACCTCAGGGCTGCTCAGCTTCCTGGAAAAAGTCATCCCCAAGGATATCGAGATCAAGGTAACCACCGCTGCGCTCGACACGGTCAAGGCCGATCCGACGCAAATCGAGCAAGTGATCATGAACCTCTGCCTCAACGCGCGTGATGCGATGCCCAGCGGCGGGCGGCTGCACATCGAAACAGAGATGGTGGAGCTTGACGATGCGTACTGCCGCTTTTATCCGCATGTCACCCCGGGGGCGTACGCGGTGCTGTCCGTCTCGGATACCGGAATTGGCATGGACGCCGAAACACGCGAGCGCATGTTCGAGCCCTTCTTCACGACCAAGGGCCAGGGCAAGGGTACGGGGATGGGCCTCGCGACGGTTTACGGCATCGTCAAACAGCACGGCGGTTTTCTTCATGTTTATAGCGAACCGGGGCAGGGCACGCTGTTCCGTGTGTACCTCCCGGTGACGGATACAGCGGTTACCGACAGCGCGGCGGCGCGCACGCCGATGATCTCGCTTGCCGAGATTCGCGGCACAGAAACGATCCTCATCGCCGAGGACCATGAATCCATCCGCGAGATGGCGCGGCAGACCCTGCTCAGCTTCGGCTACCGCGTGCTCTCCGCGTGCGACGGTGAGGAAGCCCTGCAGCTCTGTGAAAACGAAACGCCGGCGCTCGCGATCCTCGATGTGGTGATGCCGAAATTCGGCGGCCCGGCCACCGCGTCAAAGCTTGCGGAGCGATTTGCCAGCCTCCCGGTCCTCTTCACCAGCGGTTACTCGCAGGACACGGACGCAGTTGCCGCAGCCTCGGCGAACGCGCGCTACTTGCAGAAGCCCTACAGCCCCACCACGCTCGGCCGCCTGGTGCGTGAAATCCTCGACCAGGCTGGGGCAAAGATAGCCGAGGATTAGTTCGAAGATGGTGTTTTGCAGGGCAGGGTTTCCCTTGCCCGTACGAAGCACCCTGTCTTCGGGATTTAGCGTTGGAGAGAAGCGTTTGCCGCGTTGCGGGGATCCTACTTAGCGGCAACGGGGTCAGGCCAGTCGTGCTTTTCGGGGAGGAGCGACTTCACGATGTCTTCGAGCTCGTGGGCGCTTTTCACGTGTTCCGGACAGTTGTGGACGGTGATGTCGAAGGCCACGCCGTGATTGGCGCGCACCGCCTGCAGCTCTTCCTGCAGGCGCACCGCAATGCGCTTGGCATTGAGCGTGTCTGTTTCCGGGAGAACGACGCCAAATAGATCGTTAGCGAGGCGGTAGATCGAATCCGTGGGCCGGAGCTTGTGCGAGATGGCTTTTGCGGCGTCGCTCCAGGCAGCGGTTTGGCCATCCGGTTTGGAAGAGCTGGCGGAGGCTTTTGCTTTGACGAGCAGAAGGGAAATAGTTTTTTGCATGGTCATGGCGCGGCGGTACTCCATCGTTAGACGATCCCAGAAATGGTTGAGGTCGGGCATGGATTGCAACAGGTCCACGCCGGCTTGATGGCGGAGTTCGATGTTGCGTTCCAGCTCGGAAAGCAAATGCTGCTTCAATTTGCGCACGGTGCGCTGGTGGTCGAGCAGATAGCCGACAAAAAGCAGCGTCAAAACGCAAAAACCAAAAAACGCGACGCGCAACATCCACTTATTGGCCTCGTCCGGGTGCACAAACACGAGGGGGTACATGAATAAGGCCAGACCGCTGGCCAGCACCAGAACGAACACGGCTGCCAAAACGGTAAGGTGCAACTCACGCCGTTCGAGGTGATCCAATTCCTTGCGATTGAGCGCCGCCATAAATCTCTTTCTCTTCTGCGCGGCCGCGATGCGGTCAGTGTCATGCGCGACCGTTAACCGGCCTGCGTCTTGAGGCCTGCCGCCGGCTGATCTCGAGCAAGGAGGGTGGCTGGGCGGTTAAGCTAAATGGTGTGCCGGCACGCTGCGCGGAACAAGAGACCTGAGGATTCTGTGTGGCGCAAGCATTACTGGCCTCTTCTGAAAGGGAAATGTTGGATCACGCCGTGGCTGGCTGATTCTTTCAGGGTCACGGGAAGCAGCCACCGGAAAACAAAAACGGGCGTCCCGATCAGATCGGGACGCCCGTTTTGTATTTTTGTGAAGTGGATTAGAGGGGCTGGACGTTCGAGGCCTGGAGGCCCTTGGGTCCCTTGGTGACTTCGAATTCAACCGCCTGGCCATCATTCAGAGACTTGTAGCCATCAGCCACGATCGCGGAGAAATGGACGAAAACGTCCTCACCGCTCTGGCGCTGGATGAAGCCGAAGCCCTTGCTGGCATTGAACCACTTCACTGTTCCTTGTTCTTTACTCACTGCTGTACTCTTTTCTGTCAGCCGGGTTGCGGCTGAACATTTCTATATTGAGCTATCTGGTGCCTCGCACTCCGAGCCCCTCTAGAGAGCATCGGCCGTCTTCGGCCGTAAAACAAAAAGGCCGCAAGTTTGACCTTGCGACCGCTTCACGAATCCAAAGGCGATACAAGAGCAACAAACGCAAAAACAGAATAGCACAAGCCGCATGGTTGTTCAAGGGCTTTCTTTCAGCTTGTCCAGCACGGCACCGGCCAAAAGTGACCCGTGATTCGTGATTAGCCCAGGAGACATCATCTCGATGCGCGGCTCTCCCTCGAATGTGAGAAAACCTCCGAAGCAGGCCGGTCTTGCCCGTACTTCACCTGGCGAGCTTGCCCAGCAACCTTAGTCGGAGAGCGCGCCTAAGGTGGCATCCAGCTGCGCCGTAGAATAGTTAACCATACGGTTTATTATTCTGCGGGCGGGCCTGCGTGTGCGGTAGTTTCTTTGCGGCGCCTCGACAGGCAGGCGTGTGTGGCTGTGTAGTGTTTAGATCACCCCACGGGAAGCGGAAAGCGTTGACCGGAGCGCGAGGGGCTCTTTACCATGGACGGATGACGCGAAGACCGTGGCTTCTGGGAAATACAGTCCTGCTGGCGGCGGGCGTGTGCGGCTGCGAAGACGCGGGGAAGAAACCGGTGCAGGCGCACGTTCCGGCGCTGGCGACGGCGAAGACGGCGACCGCCGCAGGGCAAGCGGAGATGGCGTTGCCGCAGCTCCCGCTGAGGAATGCTTTGGCGAAGCCGATGGCCTTGTTGCTGCCGCCCGTGCCGAGCGGAAAGGAATATCTGATCACACAAGTCGAGGAAAAATTCGCCTCGGGCGAACAGAACTACAAAGCGGGACACCTGGAAGCGGCGCGCCGGGATTTTGACGAAGCCGTGGACTGGATGCTGGAGAGCGGCTACGACCCGAACGGGGATCCCCAACTGGGCGAGCTGTTCCACCGGATAGTGGATACGGTCTACACCTACGAGTTGCAGGCCTTCCGGGCGGGCGACGGTTTCCAGGAAGCGCCGGCGGTGCCCGCGCCGATCGACGAAGTCGCAGAGATGACTTTTCCGGTGGATCCGCGGCTGAAGGAGCGCGCCGAGGAAGCGGCCAGGAATATTTCTCACGATTTGCCGCTGACCGTGAACGACGAGGTCTTATCGTTTTTGAATTTTTTCCAGACGCCGCGGGGGCGCGCGATCGTGGAGACGGGTCTGAGCCGCGCGGGGCGTTATCGCGAGATGATCTCGCGCGTGCTGCATGAGGAAGGCATGCCTCAGGATCTGATTTACCTGGCGCAGGCGGAGAGCGCTTTCCAGCCGCTGGCGCTCTCGCGGGCCGGGGCGCGGGGCATCTGGCAATTCGTCAGCTATCGCGGGCAGGAGTACGGACTGCGGCACACCTGGTGGGTGGACGAACGGCAGGACCCGGAGAAGGCCACGCGCGCGGCGGCGCAGCATCTGCGCGATCTGTACAAAATTTTTGGCGACTGGTATCTGGCGATGGCTGCGTACAACTGCGGGCCAGGAAACGTGCAGAAGGGCATCGAGCGCACGGGCTACGCGGATTTCTGGGAATTGTACAAGCGCAACGTGCTCCCGCGGGAAACCCGAAACTACGTGCCCATCATCGTGGCGCTGACGCTGATCGCCAAGGACGCGGCACATTACGGAATCCAGGCGGAACCCGAGGCGCCGGTTCCCACCGACGTAGTGAAGCCGGGCCGCGCGATCGATCTGCGGCTGGTGGCGGAGACCATCGATGCGGATATGGAGACGCTGCGCGGGCTGAATCCTTCCCTGCTGCGCCTGGCGACTCCCAACGATCCCTCCTTCGAGCTGCATTTGCCGCAAGGCACGGCGGAGAAATTTTCCGCGGAGATTGCGGACATCCCGCCGGACAAGTGGGTGAGCTGGCGGCGGCACCGCGTGGAGGCGGGCGAAACGCTGACGGCCATCGCGAAAAAGTATCGCGTGAAGCCGGTGGCCATCGCGGAGGCGAATAATTTGGAGCGTGGCGCGGCGCTCGATCCCGGCGAGAAGCTGATTATTCCGGCGGCGCAGCCGCAGTCGGAAACCAAACGGCGGCTGGTGAGTTATCGCGTGCACAAGGGAGATACGCTGGGAGGAATCGCCGATCGCTTCAGCGTGGGTACCGAGGACGTGCGCAAGTGGAACCGCATGAAGAGCAACCATGTGAGGCGGGGGATGGTGCTGCGGATCTACACCCTCG